>JAHIPE010000199.1 GCA_018894655.1 Actinomycetota bacterium | reverse complement strand
GTCCACCCCGATCTTCTCCTTTTGGACCCAGGATCGCGCAAGGCCCATTTCCGCCTTTGCCTGCAGGTATTTCCTGCCGGGGTCCAGCAGTAGTATCGAGCCCATCTTCACCTGCATCAAGGAAGTCGCCACCTCCAGTATATGGCCCAGGACCTTCTCCAGGTCGATGGTCGAGACGATGGCCTGGCCCAGGTTGGAAAGCGCTTGGAACTCCTGCAGTTGCCTCTCGACGGTGGTCAACTCCTCTTTCTCGAAGGCCTTCCGCATGTAGTGCCTGACCAGCTTGGAAAACCGGTCCCGCGTGTTGGCAAGCTCGACCCAGGCCTCCGCGGAGTACCCTTCCCCCAGCAGGCGGCCGGTTATCTTCCTCCAGGTGTACGTCTCGCTGGCATCGAAACTGCCGATTACCTCCTTGAGGGTGATGCCCTGCCCCACGAGCCGGCGCCCGACATCTCCGGATATTCTCTTGATGTACTTGACCGGAAAATCGTCCGCCGCGAAGTAATCCAGGTATAGTTGAATGAAGTCGCGAAAGGACTCCCTGATGTCCGCGATGGTATCGGCCGGAAGAGACTGGTACTCAGGCAGGGTCGCCTCCAGCAGGCGATCGACCTCCTTCACCAGCGCGTCTTTCTCCTCCCGCAGGTAACCGGCGGCCTCGTGCCCGAGGCTCCTTACCTCCGGATTTATCTTGCCCTTTTCCGTCCCGGGGCTACTGTAGTCGTCCATCCTTCTTTCATTATAACAATGCCAGGCCAGAAAACTCCCGGTTTCAACCGGGAGATGAACGGCCCCGATTGATGTCACCGGCGGTTGCTACCATGGCAATATGGAATACATTCACTCGAGAGATAGCGTCCACCTCCTGAACCACCGCCTGGTGCGGTGTCGAAGTGTTCCGGCGGGAAGCGTGTTCAAGTCCCTGTCGGTGAGGACTCACCGGTGTCCAAGCTGGTGATGGACAGGGACCTGAACGCCGCCATAAACATCTTGAGGCTCGGGCAGAGCCTTCAGGCGCTAACGCTCTCGATGGATGGCGTTGCCTGAGAATCCTCCGGCTTTAGCCGGGGGAGTGTCAAGAAGGCTCCGGTTGGGGGTGATTCTCGGGCCGAAATCGCCTGGCCGGACCCCGGCGGTGGGCCCCACGCTTGGACTGGAGACCCCTTTTCGGATATCCTGTGTCCTGTAGCGCTTTAGCGGAGAGAGTTGTGAGGTGTTGAGGGTGGTTGTCAGGGTATTTCAGATAATCGGGATAGTAGTCATCATCCTTGTGGTTCTGGTGTCGGTGGTAGTCCTGCCTTTCTTGAGCAGATTGCTCAAGAAGCTGAATAAGTCCCTGTCCGCTGAGCGGCCCGCAATCGCCAGGGAGATGCGTACGTCACTGGGCGAACTCGAGGCGGCCCAGGACCAGATAGAGGCCGTCGTCGTCGCCACCGATTCGGTCAAGTCCGGCATGAAGGCGGCCATAAGCGCCGCCGACAAGGCCGTGGGCTGGCTGGAGTCGAACGTGTTCCAGATCGGGCTGCCGATCCTGCTCAGTTTGCTAATCCTCACGGCCTCCATAGTCCGGGGGTTAAAGCCCCTAAAGGGGAAGAAGGCGGTCGCGGTCGTGCCGCCCCCTTCCTGGGAAAGCGGACCGGAGTAGATCTCCGTCCTCCCGCCGTTCCCCGGGGAACCGGCCGCCAGTTGTACCCTCTGCCGAGAGTCTGAATGTGTTCTTCAAGGAGGAGAGCGGATGCTTCGAATCAGAAACGCTGAAGGTACTACCGTCCTGTACGAGACTACGCCCGAGAACACCCGGAAGATGATAGCCAGCGAGCCGCTGTTCGCCGCTGACACCGACGATCCCAGCTTCCTGCCCGCAGACGAGATCAAGGCGATCCAGAGCGCCAACCTGAAGCGGCAGATGGAGCGGGTAGCCGACGGGAGCGCCTACTACAAGGAGCTTTTCGCCAGGGAGAAGATCGACCCGGCGAAGATCTCCACCGTCGACGACCTGGTCCGGCTGCCGCTGACCCACAAGAAGGATTACATGAAGGATCCCGAGTCGTTCAAGCTGAACCTCTCTAACCCCACCCTTTACGACTGGCTCTGGGAGGTCACCTACACGACGGGGACCACCACCGGTGTACCGACCCCGTTCTATAACACCATTAACGACGCTTACGCCACCTTCCAGCTGATGTTCCGCGCTATCAAGGTAAGCGGCGCGATATCCGGAATGCGGTCGGTGAACCTGTTCCCGCTGGGGCCGGTTCCCCACATCGGGTTCTTCCGGGCCCGGGACATCATGACCATGAGCCTGTTCGGCCAGGGTTCGTTCGGTTGCACCGGTATGCCCCACCCCGAGTTCAAGATACACCGTTCCCTCGATTACGCGGTCGAGCTCATCGAGAGGGTGGAGGGCCAGGCGCTGTTGGGCGTGGCAAGCTTCGTGCGGCGCATCATCATGAAGGCGGAGGAGCAAGGCCGGGACTACTCCCACGTGGAGGGAGTCGAACTGCTGGGCGAGGCCGCCCCCAAGGGAATGCGGGACGACATCCGTAGGCGGCTCGAGAACATGGGCGCCGACCGCCCGTTCATCTCCAACTCCTACGGGTTTACCGAGATGCAGGGGGCAATGCCCGAGTGCGAGGAGTTCAGCGGCTGCCACTCCCCCGACCCCAGCCTCTTTTTCTTTGAGGTTGTCGACGAGAAGACCGGCGAGGGGTTGCCGGACGGGGAGACCGGCCTGCTGGTCATCACCCACCTCAACCGCACCGGGAGTGTTCTCCTCCGTTACGTGATAGGGGACTACGCCGCCATCACCCACGAGCCGTGCCCGAAATGCGGGAGGACCTGCATGAGGATGGAGGTCGCGGTGGGGAGCACCTACGCCAGCCGGACCAGTGAGCTGGTCAACCTCAAG
>JAHIPE010000198.1 GCA_018894655.1 Actinomycetota bacterium | reverse complement strand
CGCCGCGACCATCCCGACGGGCGCGATGGCCGAGCGATGGAAGTTCTCGGCGTTCGCCGTGTACGGGGTCTTCATGGGAGCCGTACTCTACCCGGTTTTCGGCAACTGGGTGTGGGGAGGCGGGTGGCTGTCGCAACTGGGTGTGAAAGCGGGCCTCGGCAACGGGTTCGTCGACTTCGCCGGCTCGTCGGTCGTGCACGCGGTAGGGGGTCTCGCGGGCCTGATGGGGATACTGGTCCTCGGCCCACGTTTCGGAAAGTTCGACAGGGACGGCAACCCCAGGGCCATACCCGGGCACAACATACCGCTGGCCATCATCGGGACCATCATACTGGTGTTCGGATGGTTTGGTTTCAATGCCGGCAGCACGCTGAGCGGCGGCGACCTGAGACTGGCGGTGGTCGCCACCAACACCCTGCTGGCATCGTGCTTCGGAGCGGTCGCGGCGATGCTCTACATGTGGAAGAAGACCGGATACCCCGATCCCTCGATGAGCGCGAACGGCTGCCTGGCGGGCCTGGTGGCCATCACGGCGCCTTGCGCGTTCGTTCCCAGCTGGGCGGCCGCGCTCATCGGGGCGATAGCGGGAGTGTGGGTCTGCGTCGCGGTCTACGTACTGGAGCGGCGTTTCAAGATAGACGACCCCGTCGGCGCCGTGGCGGTCCACGGCATGAACGGGCTCTGGGGCGTCCTGGCGGTGGGCATATTCGCGGACGGCACCTATGGAGCCGGCCTCAACGGGGTGGGAAACGCGGTAAGGGGCGCGCTCTACGGTGGCTGGAGCCAGTTGCTCGCCCAGGTGATCGGAATGGCGGCGTGCGTGGCGTTCGTCTGCGGCCTGGCGTACGCGTTCTTCAAGATACAGGATACGGTTATGGGCATAAGGGTCTCGCCCGACATCGAGATGTCGGGCCTCGATGAGGAGATGGGCGTGCCGGCGTACACGGAGCGGACCGACCTCTACGAGGGAGCGGTCTGATGAGGGTCATGGAGGCATGAAGAGATGAAGATGATCGAGGCGATAATAAAGCCGGAGAAGCTGGACGCGGTCCTCGCCGCGCTCACGGAGATAGGTTACCCGGGGCTCACCATCACCGACGTGCGCGGACACGGGAAGCAGAAGGGCGTGACCCACCAGTGGCGCGGCAACGAGTACACGGTCACGTTCATACCAAAGATCAAGGTCGAGGTGGTGGTGCTCGACGAGGACCTGACCAGGACCCTGGACGTGTTCATCCGCAAGTGCCGCACCGGAACCGCTGGTGACGGCAAGCTGTTCGTGCTGGACGTCCAGGATGCGGTCCGGGTGCGCACCGGAGACGTGGGCATGAAAGCGATATAATAGAGTCCCACGCGGGGGAGGTCCGCGTGGGGTCCTTTCAAAAGGAGGCCCATGTCGGAACTGGTGCTCGCCCTTGCGCAGGTGAACACCGCGGTGGGCGACTTCAAAGCCAACCGCGAGAAGGTCCTCGCCTACATCCATCGCGCCCGGGACGCCGGCGCCGACCTGGTTGTCTTCCCCGAACTCTGCCTTTCAGGCTACCCGCCCGAGGACCTGCTGCTCAAGCCCGAGTGCACCGAAGCCAGCATGGCCGCCGCCCGCACCATCGCCGACGACGTCGGCGACATCATCGCGGTGGTCGGGTTCGTGGAGGGAGACTACGACACGTTCAACTCCGCGGCGGTCATCAGCCGGGGCAAGATAAGGTGCGTCTACCGCAAGGTGTTACTGCCCAACTACGGGGTCTTCGACGAGAAGAGGTACTTCGGCAGCGGCACCCACAACCTGGTCCTCGATATCGAGGGGACGCGGGTCGGGGTGACCATATGCGAGGACATATGGTTTCCGGGCGGGCCGATGGAGGAGCAGGTCGCCCACGGAGGCGCCGAGCTGGTTGTCAACCTCTCCGCCTCGCCGTTCAACCGGGGGAAGCATGCCTACCGCGAGAAGCTGGTGGAGGCGCGCGCCATGGACGGACCGGTGGTGATCGCATACGTCAACACGGTGGGGGCGCAGGACGAGCTGGTTTTCGACGGCGGCTCGTGCGTCTACCACCCGCAGTCGGGGGTCCTGGCCAGGGCCGCCCGGTTCCGCGAGGAACTGCTGGTATGCCGGGTGGAGTTCGGCCTGCTCAGGAGCAGCCGGATGCTCGAGCCGCGGTTCCGCCACAGCCTGACCGACTACGCCCACGACGGCATGCGGGTGTGCCACCTGGAGCGCCCTGCACACGCGGCCCCGGTCCAGGTGCCGCGACCGGAAGACCCGCCCGTCCTCACGGCCGTCGAAGAGATATTCGAGGCGCTGAGGACAGGGCTGTACGAGTACGTGAAGAAGAACGGGTTCTCCATGGTCGTGCTGGGCCTGTCCGGGGGCATAGACTCGGCGCTCACCGCCGCGGTCGCGTCCGAGGCCCTCGGCCCCGATAACGTGACCTGTATATTCATGCCGTCGAGGTACACCGCCCGGGTCAGCGGCACGGGGGCCGCCGAGCTGGCGCGCAACCTCGGGGTCCGGCTCATCAGCGTGCCCATCGAGGGCCTCTACGAGGCGTACGGGACAGCCCTGTCGCCGGAGCTGGGCGGAGGAGAGTCGGACAAGACGTTCGAGAACATCCAGGCGCGCATCAGGGGAAATATCCTGATGGCGTTCTCCAACCGGTTCGGCTGGCTGGTGCTCGCGACCGGCAACAAGAGCGAGCTCTCAATGGGTTACTGCACTCTGTACGGCGACATGGCGGGCGGGTTCGCGCTCATCAAGGACCTGCTCAAGACGCAGGTGTACGAGATGTCAGAGTACATCAACCGAAGGGCGGGCCACGACATCATCCCGAGGGAGATAATCGAGCGGCCGCCCACCGCCGAGCTGCGCGAAGGGCAGCTCGACAGCGACAGCCTGCCGCCTTACGACCTGCTCGACCCGGTCCTGGAGGCGTACATAGAGCAGGGGATGGCCACCTCGGAGATAGTCGCGCAGGGGTTCGACGAGGCGCTGGTCCGCAAGGTCGTGGGCACGGTGGACGCAAACGAGTACAAGCGCCGCCAGGCCCCGGTGGGGGTCAAGATAACGCCCCGGGCGTTCGGCCGCGACTGGCGCATGCCGATCTCGAACCGCATGAAAGGCGGATGCTGAGCGCATTCGGCACGGCGGCTCCTTTCTTCCCGGCGTGGAGGTCGGTTACCATCTAGGCACAGGCCGGCGGTAGCGGGGACCATGGGTATAGACACCACCATGATG
>JAHIPE010000197.1 GCA_018894655.1 Actinomycetota bacterium | reverse complement strand
CGTACTGCTTGCGCTCGCCGACATCCCTCGCGATAACCCATATGCCTATCGGGGTTCTCTCGCTGTCATTGACCATCCAGCAGCGGACGAGGGCCGGAACCGGCGACCCGTCCTTTCTTGTGAACTCCTTGGGGTACTCGTCGGAGCGTCCCGTCCCAAGCAACTGGTTGGTGAAGACATCGTCATCGACGGCCTGCCATTCGGGGGGCGTTACATCCTCAAACGATAAGCCCACGAGATTGTCGATCGGGTAATCCAGCATATCAGAGAACGCATGGTTGCACTGAAGAATGCGGCGGTCGAGGTCCAGGTAGAGAAGGCCGTCATTGGAGGACTCGAAAAGATTCTGGTAACGCTCCTTCGACTCCTTGAGTTGCTCGGCGCTCTCGCGGAGCTCTTTCTCCATCCTGACCTGGATGCTGATGTCACGGATGGCGACAATATAACCGGCCACAAGTCCGTCGGGCAGCGTCAGCTCTGACGCGGAGATGTCCACCGGCAGTATCCGGCCGTCCCTGGTCTTGCGAAAGCTCTGGTGTAAACGGACGGTACCTTTCTCGGACAGGGTGTTCATCATCGACTGGTCGTGCTTGAGGAAGTCGTCAGGGAGAATAATCGTGATGCTTGACCCAACGGCGTCCTCTTGTGTGTAGCCGAAGACGCGCTCCGCTCCCTTGCTCCAGGCGGTGATAATGAAATCGGTGTCCACGGAGAAGATGGCGTCAGTGGATATATTGGAGATGGAAAGCAGGCGGTCCTCGGAGATAAACACCCTGTTCCAGATGTTCCTGGTGTAGATATAGGACGCGATGGTGAACAGGAGAAAGAACAACGTGGTGCACCCGAGGGAGATGAAGATCGTGTTGGTATTAAGGTTCCTGTTGAATAAGAACAGCAGCGTGCCGATGATGATGGCGGCTTCTCCCGCCAGGAAGATGGTAAGCCACGAGTACCCGAGCTGCCGGATGCCAACACTCGCGGGTTCTTCCGGTGTCCTGGAAATACCACTGAAACTTTGCTTTTTCACGTGATAAAAGTAACACAGTTACGTTCTCGCCGCGAGTCCGACCTCCGGCCGGGGTTTCTTTCTCGAGAGGTGGCACCTGCTATAGAATAGAGGCCGACAGTCCTTCCGCGCAACGTGTGACTGACAGGAGGAGAGTTGGCCGGGGATAACGATGGCATAAGAGGACAGAAGGGAATCCCCGGGGACACCGGAGGGAAACCAGACACCCCCTTCGTTCCAGGTCAGGGTATCAGGCGGGGGCAAGCCCCGAAGACTCCCGGCTCCGGCGAGGCGGAAACGCCGGGATCGCCTGCTCAGGCGGCGAAGGGGAAGCCGTCGGAGAGTTCCGTACCGCCGCCCCAGGCTCAAACCGAGCCGCCGGCAGGGCGGACACGACCGGCCGGGGAGCCGGCCCAGGGGCCTCCCGCCGCCCAGGCGCCCCCGCGAGCGGCCGATTACGATGTGTACATCCCTGAACGCCGGGTAAAGAAGTGGATGATACTGCTGGCCCTGGGCGTGGTGTGCCTGGTGGTCTCGTTCATCGTGATAAAGGGTGCGACCCGTCCGGGGGTTACCTACGAGAAGGTCACCTTCGAAACGCAGGCCTACGACGAGGATCCGGTCACCATCTCCGGGCTGTTGATGAAGCCGGCCGAGGGGGTCAAGGGGAAGGTCCCCGCGGTGGTCTTCGCCCACGGTATAACCGGTAGCAAGGAGTGGTACATACAGATGACCCGTCCCCTGGTCGAGGAGGGGTTCATCGTCCTTTCCATCGACCTCAGGGGCCACGGTGGCTCCAGCGGACACTCCACGTTCGGTTACGACGAGGTAAAGGACATGTGGGCTGCCGCCGACTACCTGCGGGAGAACGTGCCCGAGGTGGATCCCGACTGTATCGTCGCGGTGGGGCACTCACTTGGGGGGATAACCGCCACCCGGGCGGGTGCGCTGCAACCGGAGGAGAAGTTCTCCGCGGTGGTGGCGGTATACTGCTGGACCGGCTGGAAGGAGGCGCTCGAGGACCTTCTCGGCCCCATTGATGATCTCACCGGGCGGGCCTGGTGGCTGACGGGGTTCTCCCGGCATGTTGATATCAACGCTCCGGACTTCGAGCGGAAGTACAGCGTGCTCGACATCATAGACGACACCCACCCTCCAAACTACCTTCTTACCGTCGGCCGTGCCGATGAGCTCATTTCGGTGGAGCAGGAGGAGAAGATATTAGAGGAGACAACGTTCGAGGCGCGCCGCACCGGTCCCGAGGAGAAGGTCAAGGACGGATACACCTACGGTGATTTTGCCTCCGGTACCGCCAGGCGCCTGGTACTCACCGGAGACAACCACCCCACCGAACTGGTAGGCGGCATAATTACCCTGGAGACGATCAACTGGATCAAGTTGAACTCGGGCATGGAGATTACCGGGGACGGCGTAGCGCCGTTCCTCTGGACCCGGATACTGGGCATACTCATGCTGGTGTTGGGGTTGCTGTTCCTCAGCACCGGAACGATGTCCCTGGTGCGAGACGGCATCTTCCCCGGGGGCGGCGGGATCACCGTGGATCCTCCCTGGGGTACCCACGGGGACCAGGGGGTCTGGGAGGTGCTGCTGTATGCGGTGCCGGTCGTGGCGGCTTCCTACCTTGCCCTGCCGGCCGCCAAGGCGTTGGGGATAGGTCCTCTCATCCCTTACGCCGGGGTGAACGAGATGAGCGTATTCTTCTTGTCCCGGACCATCGTCCTGCTGCCGGTCTTTGTCGCTCTGGCGGTTATCGTCACGCTCAAGGCGGGCGGTTTCAGGGGACTCCTCGAAGCAGGGCTCAAGCCGACGCTCGCCAGGTGGGGGAAAAGCGCGGGTTACTCGCTCATTCCCCTCGGCATAATCATCGTAGTGGTGCTGTTGCTGGGAGGGCCGTTACTGCTGCCAAGGGCGTTCGCCAGGTTGCCGGTGTACTTCTTAATCGGCGTGGCCTGCATTGGCTCCGGGCTCTGGCTTGAGGATTACCTGTTCTACAAACTTGCTTACCTCGCCCTGGAGCGACCGGAGGAGCAAGGTGGGTTCCGCGTGCTGGCGGTCCGCGCGGTCGTGCTGGACATGGTGTTGATAGGGGCCCTCCTGCCGCTGATGAAGGGTCTCGGGGTTACGGTCAACTTCCGGTTCGAGTTACCGCTGGTCGTGCTGCTGCTGCTGGCGATACCCGCCTTTTTCTTCCTGGCCCACCTGTCGGTCCGGCTCCGCAGGCTGACCGGGGGGAGCCTGGCGTTCGCTGTCCTGATGACAGTGCTTCTTGTCTGGCTTCTAACCGGCCCCATCGGCGTCAGAGGGTTCTAGTTAGTAGCGCCGGCATCTTGCCGGCATCCGTCCTGCACCGCGCAGGTTGAGCGCGCAGGTTGAGAACCTCCCATCAAGATTTAATAACACGCTCCGCGGCTTGTACGCCGTAATGTATCGCCGCTTCGACGGAAGGCATCCCAAGATACGCGCCCGCGAGGTGGAGCCCCTTGAAGCCGCCCATATCGACCTTCAGCCTCTGAACGGCGGTAATCTGACCGGGGCTGCAGAGTCCGACCGCCTCGGGCCACCGGAATACCTCGCAGAACGTCGGCTCATCGGGGAACTGCGGCACCACCATCTGCAACTCGTGGATCATGCGTTCCTT
>JAHIPE010000196.1 GCA_018894655.1 Actinomycetota bacterium | reverse complement strand
CGAACTGCTTCAGCCCCGGTGATAAGGTAGCGGTGTTCTGCGGTGGGAAGTTCGGCGAGAGGCTTGCCGATATCAGCGACTCGTTCGGGCTGGAGGTCATAAGGATCTCATATGAGTGGGGCGAGTCGGCGGACCCGCTCGCGGCCCGGAAGGTGCTGGAGGAGAACCGTGACCTGAAGGGGGTCATGCTGACCCAGAGCGAAACGTCCACCGGGGTGGTAAACGACGTGGAGGCGTTCGGGCGGTTGGTGGCCCGGAGCGACGCGCTGTTCGTGGTGGACGCTATAAGCGGGTTCGGCGCGGTCCAGTTCAAGACCGACGACTGGAACGTGGACGTGGCGGTAGGCGGTTCCCAGAAGGCGTTGATGACACCCCCGGGGCTCTCGTTCGCGGTGCTGAGTAACAAGGCCTGGAAGGCGGTGGAGCACGCCACGCTGCCCCGCTACTACTTCTGCTTCAAGACCGCCCGCAAGGCGCAGGAAAAGAACCCGCCACAGACTCCTTTCACACCGGCGATAACGCTGGTGCAGGCGTTGGCTGAGGCCATAGAGATGATAAAGCAGGAGGGCCTTGCGCAGATATTCGCCCGCCATCGCCTGCTGGCGGAGGCGACCCAGGCGGCGGTGGAGGCGCTGGGCCTCGAGTTCGTGGCCGCGGACCGCTCCAGGGCGTTCGTGACCACATCGGTGTGGTCCCCCGAGGGCATCGACTCCGGAGACCTGGTGCGGCTGATGCGAAACCAGTACGGGGTCTTTATCGCCGGGGGGCAGGGAAAGCTCAAGGGAAAGATATTCCGGCTCGGACACGTGGGGTTCTTCGATTGCTTCGATATCGTAGCCCAGGTGAGCGCGCTTGAAATGGCGCTGGTGCAGTTAGGGTACAGGTTCGAGGTCGGAAGCGGGATTGCCGCCGCGCTGCGAGTGCTGGTTGCCGGACAGGGGATCTAGAGCGGAGGGGGATATGGGCGATACGTCCTCATACAAAGTGCTGGTCGCGGAGAAGATATCTCCCGAGGGCATAGAGAAGCTGAAGGAGAGGTTCGAGGTCGACGCCTACAAGAAGATGTCCCACGAGGACCTCCTGGAGTGCGTGGGTCGCTACGATGCCCTGATAGTGCGGAGCGGGACCAGTGTCGATAGCGAGGTAATCGATAAGGCGGAGAACCTCAAGATCATCGGCCGGGCCGGCATCGGCGTCGACAACATCGACGTGGAGGCGGCCACCAGGAAGGGCGTGATGGTGGCCAACGTCCCCGAGAGTAACATTATATCCGCCGCCGAGCACACCATGGCGATGCTGATGGCGGTAGCCAGGAACATACCGGCGGCAAACATATCGCTGTCCGGCGGCGAGTGGAACCGGTCGGCGTACCAGGGTGTGGAACTGTACGGCAAGACGCTGGGGATCATCGGCCTGGGCCGGATCGGGGCCCTGGTGGCCGAGAGGGCGCTGGGGTTCGGGATGAAGCTGGCGGGGTACGACCCGTTCATATCCGTCCAGAAGGCAAAGCACATCGGTGTAGAGCTAAAGGGGAGCATAGAGGAAGTCATCCAGGTAGCGGACTTCATAACGTTGCACGTGCCACGTAACGAGGATACCTATCACCTCATCGGAAAGGACCAGATGGTGATGGCGAAGGACTCGGTGAGGATAGTCAACGTCTCCCGGGGCGGGGTGGTGGACGAGGAGGCACTTGCCGAGGCGATAGAGACCGGGGAGGTGGCGGGGGCCGCCATCGACGTCTTCGAGTGCGAACCCCCCGGGGACAGCCGCCTGTGCAAGATGCCGGGGGTCGTTGTTACGCCTCACCTGGGCGCCAGCACCACCGAGGCGCAGTACAAGGCGGGCGTGGCGATAGCCGAGCAGGTGATAGCGGCGCTCGATGGCCAGTTCGTGGGCGGTGCGGTCAACATAGCGATGCCCCACAAGGAGGTGGTGGAGGCGCTTCAGCCGTACCTGCCATTATGCGAAAAGCTGGGCAAGCTCATCACCCACCTGGTGCGCGGCGTCATCAGCGAGATGGAGTTCGAGACGCTGGGGTCGATAAGCGAGTTCGACACATCCCTGCTCACGGTCGCTTTCCTGAAGGGGTTACTGGAGAACGTGTCGACCGAATCGGTTACCTACGTGAACGCGCCGATAATGGCGATGGAGCGCGGCATCACGTTGAAGGAGAGCAAGAGCCGGCAGTCGAGGGATTACCTGGACCTCATCACAGTATCCGCCCACGACGACAGGGGGAAGGTGACCGCCGGCGCCACCATGGTCGGAAAGGACCAGGAGATGTTTGTCAACGTCCTCGATTTCAGCATCGATATCGCGCCAAGCAAGTACCTGGTGTTCGTCGAGTACGAGGACCGCCCGGGAATGATAGGGAAGATCGGCGGCATCCTGGGCGAGAACAGTATCAACATCGTCAGCCTGCAGGTGGGGCGCAGGCAGATCGACGGTAACGCGGCGATGGGCATGACCCTCGACAGGCCGATCACCCCGGATATCAAGGACCGGATCAAGGCAGAAGCCGGTATCGTTGAAGTCACATTTATCTTCCTTTAGGAGATGCCATGGGAGACCGGGCTTTCATCTTCGACACGACGCTGAGGGACGGCGAGCAGTCCCCGGGCATCAGCCTGGGGGTGCGGGAGAAGATCGAGGTAGCCGAGCAGTTGCAGCGCCTTGGGGTGGATGTCATCGAGGCCGGGTTCCCCGCCACCAGCCAGGGGGACTTCGACGCGGTGAGCCTTATAGCCGAGAAGCTCTCGGGTCCGGTCGTCTGCGCGCTTGCCCGGGCCAAGACGGGTGATATAGACCGGGCGTGGGAGGCGGTCAGGAACGCGGAGAGGCCGCGCATCCACACGTTTGTCAGCACCTCCGACATACACCTCGAGTACCAGCTCCGAAAGACTCGCGACGAGGTGTTGGAGATGACCCGGGAGTCGGTGGCGCTGGCGCGAAGCCACTGTCCCGACGTGGAGTTCTCACCGATGGACGCTACCAGGAGCGATCCGGAGTACCTCCACCAGGTGCTCCGGGTTGCCATCGAGAACGGCGCCGGTGTCCTCAACATCCCCGATACGGTCGGGTACGCGATCCCCGATGAGTTTGCCGAGCTTATCAAGGGGATCTTCGAGAACGTCGAAGGCATCGAGGGCGTGACGGTAAGCGTTCACTGCCACAACGACCTGGGCCTGGCGGTAGCGAACTCGCTCGCGGCGCTGAAGGTGGGAGCCAGGCAGGTAGAGTGCGCCGTCAACGGCCTCGGGGAGAGGGCGGGAAACGCCAGCCTGGAAGAGATAGTCATGACGCTCAAGGTCCGTAACGACAGGCTGGGGCTTTGTACCGGGATAGACTCTACCGAGATAAACAGGACCAGCCGCCTGGTGGCGCTGCTGACCGGATACCCGGTACAGCCCAACAAGGCGGTGGTGGGGAAGAACGCATTCGCCCACGAGTCGGGCATACACCAGGACGGGGTCCTCAAGGAGCGGATTACCTACGAGATAATGGACGCGGCGAGCGTCGGCCGCGTGGAGAGCAATATTGTCCTGGGCAAGCACTCGGGCAGGCACGCCTTCCGGGAGCAACTGGAGAGGCTGGGTTACTACCTGGGGGACGATGAGCTTAACCAGGCATTCACCAGGTTCAAGGAGCTTGCCGACAAGAAGGGGTCGCTCAGCGGTGAGGACATCGAGGCGATCGCCGTCGAGTACATCAGGACCGAGGGCCAGGAGTGGAAGCTGGGCGGATACGAGGTTCACAGCGGGGGCAGTGAAGCGTCGCCCAGCGCTACCATTACACTGGAGCGGGAGGGAGAGCAAGTCACCGAGCGCGCCACAGGGGACGGAATGGTGGACGCCGCCTGCAAGGCGATCCGCGCGTTGCTGGGCGTAGAGGCCCAGTTGTACTCGTTCACCGTGGAGGCGATAACCGAGGGGCTGAACTCCCTGGGGGACGTAACGATACAGCTGGACGTTGAGGGGCGAAGGGTGGTAGGGAGAGGGGTCTCGACGGACATCGTCGAGGCGAGCGCCCGCGCCTACCTGAACGCCGTCAACAAGGTATTACGCTAACAAGCCCCATCCCAGCCTTCCCCCCTCTGCCCCTTCCCCCCTCCGGGGGGGGAAGGCTGGGATGGGGGGTCCCAGGGGGTCTGGGGGGAAGGCTGGGATGGGGCGCCGGATCGGAAACGGAAAACAATATGAGCCAATCGAGACGGATACTAGCGGAGCACGCGGGCCGCGACAGCGCCCTGCCGGGGGAGTTCATCGAGGTACCGGTGGACCTGGTGCTGGCTAACGACGTGACGGCTCCCCTGG
>JAHIPE010000195.1 GCA_018894655.1 Actinomycetota bacterium | reverse complement strand
GTGCACTAGCACCGGGCCTTCAACCCGTCTATCTGGCTGTTCAGCTTATCCCGCTTCCCTGTGAGCTCCCGCTCCTTCTCCCGCTCCTTATCAACGACCTCCGGGGGGGCCTTCTCAACGAAGCGCTCGTTGGACAGCTTTTCCACGCACCGCTCCAGCTCGGCCTCGACCTTGTCGAGGCGTCTGGTGAGCCGTTCGATCTCCTCGACCGGGTCCACCCCCGACGGGGAGGACAGATACGCCTGCACGTTTTCCACCACGACCCTGATGCCGTATTCCTTCCCCGGCGCCTCTTCCGAGAACCGCATGCCGGAGAGACCGGCCAGTATCTCCAGGTAGCCGCGCTCCCTGTCCAGGACACCCGAGGCCTCGCCGCCCTCGCACACCAGCACGGCGTCCATCTTACCTCCAGGGGGTATTCCGTGCTCGGAGCGGGCCGACCGAATGCCGGTGACAACCGACTGAATGAGGCCCATCTCGGCCTCCGCCGCCGGGTCCTCCTCGAACTCGCCGGGCGAGGGCCACGGCGCCACCATTATCGAATCCCCGGTTGCCGGCAGCCTCTGCCATAGCTCCTCGGTGACAAACGGCATAAACGGGTGAAGTAAGCGCAGAGAGCACTCCAGCACGCGACAGGCGACATCCCCGGCGACACGCTTCTCCTCCAGGCTCCCACGATACAGCCGGAGCTTGACCAGTTCCAGGAACCAGTCGCAGAACTCGCCCCAGATGAACTGATAGAGCGCCTTGCCGGCCATGCTGAAGTTGTAGGACTCCATGGCGGCGTCCGCGCGGGATATGACCGCTGCCATCCTGCTTTGTATCCAGCGGTCCACCAGTTCGGGTTCCCCGCCGGCCGGCCGGGACGCGTCCGGTTCGTAATCCTCCAGGTTCGCCAGCACCAGGCGCGCAGCGTTCCAAATCTTGTTGACGAAGTTGCGGTTCCCCTCGATGCGCTCCTCGCTGAGGTTGATGTCGCGCCCGGGTACCGCTATCGACCCCAGGGTAAAGCGCAGCGAGTCGGTGCCGTACACCTCTATCACGTCTATCGGGTCGATCACGTTGCCGCTGGACTTGCTCATCTTCTTGCCCTCGAAGTCCCGCACCAGTGCGGTCACGAACAGGTCCTTGAACGGCACGTCCCCCATGAAACGCAGGCCCAGCATTATCATCCGCGCCACCCAGAAGAATATTATGTCGTGCGCGGTAGTCAGCACCGACGTCGGGTAGAACGCCTCGAGCTCCGGGGTCCTCTCGGGCCAGCCCATCGTCGAGAACGGCCAGAGCCCGGAGGAGAACCAGGTGTCCAGGACGTCGGGGTCCTGCACCAGGTCGTCGGAACCGCAACCGCAGCGCCCCGGCTCTTCCACCTCCACGATGACCTTGCCGCAATCGCCGCAGTACCATACCGGTATCCGGTGCCCCCACCAGACCTGGCGGGAGATGCACCAGTCACGGATGTTCTCCATCCAATCGAAGTAGATCTTCTCCCAGCGCCTTGGGGTGAAAGCAATGCTGCCATCGCGGACCGCCTTGATACCCTCCCGCGCGAGGGGCTCCATCCTCACGAACCACTGCGTGGACAGGTACGGCTCGATCTCGGTCCGGCATCGGTAACAGTGGCCGACGGCGTGCGCGTGGTCCTCGGTTTTCTCCAGAAGCCCCAGCTCCTCCAGGTCGGCTACCACCGCTTCCCGGGCCACGTACCGGTCCATCCCCCGGTAGCGCCCCCCGTTCTCGTTGACGCTCGAGTCGTGATTGAGGATGTTCACTTGCTCCAGGTCGTGGCGTTGACCTATCTCGAAGTCGTTGGGGTCGTGCGCCGGCGTGACCTTTACCGCGCCGGTGCCGAACCCCGGGTCAACGAACTCGTCGGCTATCACCGGTATTCGCCGCTCCACGAGGGGCAGGATGACGGTCTTCCCAACCAGGCCGGCATACCGTTCGTCATCCGGGTGAACCGCCACCGCGGTATCCCCCAGCATCGTCTCCGGCCTTGTAGTGGCCACAACCAGGTGCCCCGAGCCGTCCGCCAGCGGGTACCTGGCGTACCACAGGTGCCCGTTCTTCTCCTGGTGCTCCACCTCGATATCCGAGAGCGCGGTGTGGCAGCGGGGGCACCAGTTGACAATATATTTACCTCTGTAGATGAGCCCCTGGTCGTACAGCTCCTTGAAGACCGTACGCACCGCCAGGGAACACCCCTCGTCCATGGTAAACCGCTCCCGCTCCCAGTCGCAGGAGCAACCGAGCCGCTTGAGCTGGCTTATTATCGTGCCGCCGTACTCTTTCTTCCACTGCCAGACCCTCTCCATGAACGCCTGTCTGCCAAGCTGGTGGCGGTCGGTCCCTTCCTTCTCCAAGGCCCGCTCCACAACGTTCTGGGTGGCGATCCCCGCGTGGTCGGTCCCCGGCATCCACAGGACCTCGTAGCCCTGCATCCTGCGGCGGCGGGCTATTATGTCCTGCAGGGTGTTATTCAGCGCGTGCCCCATGTGAAGGACACCGGTAACGTTCGGCGGCGGTATGACCTGGGAAAACGGCCGCCTGCCGGTATCGGTGCGGGCGTGGAAGTACCCTCTCTCCTCCCAGTACTGGTACCAGCGGCCCTCGACCGCCCGCGGGTCGTAAGTTGACGGCATCTCCATTTCGCGGGATTCCTCAGGCAAACGTTTCACCACCTCGCTAGAAAAACACTCATCAAAATTGTAATGATTGCCCTCTGTCATAACAACCACCCGAGGTCCAGGATGCAAGATTCAAGTGCCCCAGATTTTGCGCGGAGTCTTCGGGTGGTTTGTGGTAGAATCATTCACGGTTTACCGGTTTTCTCGGAGGTTCTTAGATGGGAATTGCAATAATCTGTCTCTTCTGTTTGCCGTTTGCCCTGCTCTTCCTGGTGTTTTGTGCCATCGCCACCACCGGCATGAAGACCGGAAGAACCGGCAAGCGGATGTATGACGAACTCAAGCCGTACATCGAGGACATGACCGCCAAGGCGGAGCAAGCCCAGCAAAAAGCCCTGGAGTTCAACGACCGAGCAGGCAAACTCGAGGAGACATTCCAGGAGTTAGCCGGACGCTGGGCTTTCATAACCGAGTACCTCCAGGATACCAGGAAATCCCCGGTAATAAGGCTCGCGGGCATTGCCGGCAAGATTGCCGGCAGGAGTTGATCAAGTAAGTCTATGCGGTCTCCTCTTCCTCCCCGGTGACCTTCTCCACCTTTGACGCCTCCGAGCGAGAGGTCAGCAGCGTCGGCTTGAAATCCTCCGAGACGACCTCCCGAGTGACTACGCACTTGACGATATCGGAGCGTGACGGTAACTCAAACATCGTCGCCAGAAGGGACTTCTCCATGATCGCCCGCAGGCCCCGCGCCCCGGTCGAGCGGTCGAGCGCCTTGTCGGACATCTCCTCCAGGGCACCATCGGTAAAGATGAGTTCGACCCCGTCGAACTCGAAGAACTTCCGGTACTGTTTCACCAGGGCGTTCTTCGGTTTCACCAGGATCTCCTTGAGGTGTTCCCTGGTGAGGGAATGCAGGGTCGTTATTACCGGGACACGCCCCACAAACTCAGGTATAAGGCCGAACTTCAGTAGGTCCTCGGGCATTATGCTGGCAAGAATCGCCCCAAGGTCCTCCTCGCCCTTGCACTTCACGTCGGCCCCGAATCCCACGCCCTTCTTGCCGATGCGGTCCTCGATTATAGCCTCTACGCCGGAGAACGCTCCCCCGCAAATGAAAAGGACATTGGTGGTGTCTATCTGCAGGAACTCCTGGTGGGGGTGCTTACGCCCTCCCTGTGGGGGCACGCTGGCCACCGTGCCCTCGAGGATCTTCAGCAGGGCCTGCTGGACCCCCTCCCCCGAGACGTCGCGGGTGATGCTGGGGCTCTCGCTCTTACGGGCTATCTTGTCTATCTCGTCGATGTAGATGATGCCGGTCTCCGCTTTCTTGACATCCAGGTCCGCCGCCTGTATCAGCTTGAGCAGGATGTTCTCGACGTCCTCCCCCACGTACCCAGCCTCAGTCAAGCTGGTAGCGTCGGCGATGGCGAACGGCACGTTCAGAAGGCGGGCAAGCGTCTGGGCCAGAAGCGTCTTGCCGCAACCGGTGGGCCCGACCAGCAGGATATTGCTCTTCTGGAGCTCCACGTCGTCGCTGGACATCGCCCCGACCTGTATCCGCTTATAGTGGTTGTACACAGCGACCGAGAGGACCCTCTTAGCGTCATCCTGCCCTACCACATATTCGTTGAGGAACTCGTAGATCTCCTTCGGCTTGGGAAGGCTGCTGAGCTGTATCTCCGGGCTCTCGGTTATCTCCTCCGCGATTATCTCGTTGCATAGCTCGATGCACTCGTCGCAGATGTACACGCCGGGCCCGGCTATCAGCTTCTTGACGTGCCTCTGCGTCTTACCGCAGAAAGAACACTTGAGAAGGTCGCTACCTTCACTGAACTTGGCCAACTCCTACCTCCGTGAGTCCCGTAACCCGACCGGTTACTCGCTTGCCTTTCTCTCCTCTATAACCTCGTCGATAATGCCGTACTCCTTGGCCCGGTCGGGAACCATTATGAAATCCCGGTCCGAGTCCTCATGTATCTTCTCCACCGGATTTCCTGTATGCCTGGCCAGTATCTCGTCCAGCAACTCCCGGTTCCGGATTATCTCCTTGGCGTGTATATCGATATCTATCGCCTGCCCGGAGGCGCCCCCCACCGGCTGGTGGATGAGAATCCTGGAGTTCGGTGTCGCGTAGCGCTTCCCCGGCGCGCCGGCCGCCAACAGCACCGCCGCCCCACTCGCCGCCTGCCCTATGCAAAACGTCGAGATCTCGCAGCGCACGTACTGCATGGTGTCGTAGATCGCCAGTGTGCTTGTCACCGCTCCCCCCGGGGAGTTGATGTAGATACTGATATCCTTATCGGGGTTCTCGCTCTCGAGGTGCAGCATTTGTGCCATCACCAGGTTTGCCAGGTAATCGTCTATCTCCAAACCCAGGAACACTATGCGCTCCTTCAACAGCCGCGAGTAGATGTCGAACTGTCTTTCCCCACGCGGCGTCTGCTCAATCACTATCGGTACAAGCTGTGACATCATCACTCCTCAAGCTCCTCCTCTACTGCCGTTTCGTCGCCGGATCCTTCCTCCCCGGCGACCTCCGTTCCGGTCGTTTCCTCCCCTCCGGAGGCCTCCGCATCCGGGGCGACCCCCCCGGGTTCATCACCCAGCTTCGTTCCGTCCTCCGCGTCAACACCGGCCTCCGGCGCCGGCTCCTCACCCTCGAATACCGAGCACTCGACAAGGAAGTCGACCGCCCTCGAGAGCCGCATGCTTGCCCTGACGGCGGCTATCCTGCCCCGGCTTCGGGCTTCCTCGACGGCCTTATCGGGATCCCCGCCGCCAACACTGGCGCCGTCCCTTATAAACTCCCGGGCATCCTCGTCGGAAACCTCTATTCCCTCGGCGGAGGCCACGGCGTCCATTACCAGTTCGGCCTTCAAGCCGGCTGTTACGCGTTCCCTGATACCTTTCTCTAGCTGCTCCCTGGTTCCCTTCATGGCTCCCAGGTAATCGTCCAGCGTTACCTCTCGCCCCTTCAGTTCCTGGGCGAACTCCTCGATCTCTCGCAGAACCTGGTCATCGACCATGGAATCGGGGAGATCCACATCCGTACTCTCCACCACGGTTTTCGCTACTTCTTCCCTGACCCGGCGCTCGCCCGCCAACTCCTTCGCCCGGGAGATCCGTTCCCTGAAGTCATCCTTGAACTCCTCTAGCGTCTCGAAGTTGCTCATCTGGCGCACGAGATCGTCAGTGAGTTCGGGTGCCACCTTCCTCTTTATCTCCTTGACTATGGTGCGGAAGGTAGCCGGTTTTCCGGCGAGTTCCTTCTCCCCGTAGTCGGGGGGGAACGTCACGTGGATATCCAGTATGTCCCCTTTGCGCCCGCCCACCAACTGCTCGTCGAACCCCTCCACGAAGTCCCCCGAGCCCACCTCGGTCATCCGGTCAGAACCGGAGGAGCCCTCCAGCGGGACCCCGTCGGCCAGCACCTTGTAGTCGAACAGGACGAAATCACCTTCCGCGACCGGCCGGCCTTCCACGACCTCCAGGGTCGCGAAGCGGTCGCGAGCCTCGTCCAGCGCTTTCCGGAGGTCGTCGTCGGTCACCTCCGTATTCGGCCTCTCGACCACAATCCCCCGGTAGCCCCTGACCACTACTTCCGGCTTCACATCGACCTTCGCCTCAAAAGTGACCGTCCCCTCCTCATCGGTGTCAAGCAGGTTGATCTCCGGGTCGGAGACCGGCATTATCCCCGAGTCTCGAACCCCCACCATGTAGAGCGTGGGCAGCCCGTTGCGTATCACCTCGCCGCGTACGTACTCCTCGCCCAGGTGGCTGTCGATAACCTTGCGCGGGACCTTTCCCCGGCGGAACCCGGGGACTTTGACCTTCCGGCCGATCTTCCGGTAGGTCTCGTCGATGATGTGCTTCATGTCCTCCGGCCCCGCCTCTACCTTGAGCGTTACCTTGTGCCCTTCTCCCCTGGTGACCTCCGTTTTCAGATGACTCTCCCCCTAACCGCGGTAACTGAACCTTATATCGCACCAGACAAGGCATTTCCACGGGCATCCGGACTGGTGCGAGAGGGGGGACTCGAACCCCCACGGTTTTTTACACCACGGGGTCCTAAGCCCCGCGCGTCTACCAATTCCGCCACTCTCGCTTGACCTTGTCGACCCGTTGATATTCTACCATAGCCGTATGTCCGGGCCCTCAGGGCACCTCGGCGGGGAACCGGTCTCTACCGGCGGGGCGTCCCTAGAAAAAGAGCATGGCCATGTTGTATAGCTCCAGGTCCACGGTCTTTACACCGTCCAGGGCCTCGGCATAAGGAACCGCGACCACCTGGTTGGCCCGCATGCAGGCCATGTGGTCAAACGTGCCTTCCATGACCATGTCCACCGCAAAGGCGCCCAGCCGGGTGGCCAGTACCCTGTCGAAGACGGTGGGGGAACCTCCTCGCTGCAGGTGCCCCAGGTGAGTGACCCGGGTCTCGTGCCCGGTTCGCTCCTCTATCTGTTCCGCCAGCCAGCTACCCGCCCCACCCAGTCGCACGTGTCCGAACGGGTCCTTCTTCTGGTCCCGGGTGAACTGGGCCTCCTGTCCCGCGGGCTTGGCCCCCTCGGATACGACGATTATGCTGAACTCCTTGTTCGCCAGGCGCCGTTTGTTGATCCGCTCCAAGACCTCCTCCAGGGTGAACGGGACCTCGGGTATGAGTATCGTGTCGGCGCCGCCGGCGATCCCCCCGATAAGGGCGATCCATCCGGCGTTGCGGCCCATTACCTCCAGGATCATTATTCTGTGATGTGCCGAGGCGGTGGTGTGCAGCTTGTCCAGGGCATCGCAGGCAACCGATACCGCGGTGTCAAAGCCGATCGAGTAATCGGTTCCGGGAAGATCGTTGTCGATGGTCTGGGGTACTCCCACGCAGTTTACCCCGTGCTCCGCCAGGCGCCACGCCACAGTGTTGGTGTCGTCGCCTCCGATGACGATTATCGCCTCGATGCCGTACTTCCTCAGGTTGACGACAATATTCTCGACCCCGCGATCCATCTTGAACGGGTTGGTCCTGGAGGTGCCCAGGATCGTCCCCCCCCACTGGATGATCCCCGATACCGAGCCCCTGTAAAGGGGCTCCACGTTGTCATTGATCAGGCCCCGCCATCCGCTCCTTATCCCGATTATCTCGAAGCCCTCGGCAATGCCCTTACGGACCACCGCCCGGATGGCGGCGTTGATAGCCGAGGAGTCCCCTCCGCCCGTCAGCAATGCTACCCTCATGACCACCTCTCTTTAGTCAGAACCTACAGTCCCCTCGAGGTCCCCTGTTCCGCAACCCTGACATGGACATTATCCCTTTTAACTCCCCCGCGCCCCGCGCGCAAGGCTTTCAGAGCCGACGCGCACATGGTACTTCGCCCGTACGGGCAAGATGGCCTGCTCAGACGGAAAAGGGATAAGATACGTTCAGAACAGCACCCAGCCGGCGATCGAGAAGGCCTTCGGCAAGCCCGGGCAGAGCGACAAGCGCGGGCACAAAGGAGATGGTTAGAGCATGGTCCCTGAAAGCGGGAAGGCCCGATACACGGACAGCCTGGTAGAGATAGGCGAGGACTCGATCCTCTGAGGAACGGCTACTACTACC
>JAHIPE010000194.1 GCA_018894655.1 Actinomycetota bacterium | reverse complement strand
TTAGGAGTCGATGAGTATAGGGGAATGGAAGCCACTATTGAGGAGATGAGTGACCCGGAAGCATACAAGTTACTTAAGGCAGGTACCGATGACATTGAGCAGGGGAGAACAAAGTCGGTCGAGGAAATCTTCGGGGAAGCGATCATCTGGTAAATATCGGTTAGAGATATCAAAGACTGCAGAAGACACAATTGAGGGCCTGGAAGATAAAGACAAGAGCCTCGTAGTAGAGGCTCTTCGTATTATCAAGAACAACCCTTTTGATAACAATTATGTTCGCAAGCTGAAGGGGCAGTTTGAAGGGCATATGAGGATCAAGAAGGGCAATTGGCGTGTGATATTTAGGCCTCCAGAAGATGATGTGGTGTTTGTAGTTTATGTTAGGAAACGGGATGAATCGACTTATCGCTGATGACTCTCATAGCCCGTCTAACGTCCTTGTTGACGACGTGAGACGGGGCGATGGACCCGTGTGGTGAGAGGGCCGACTCGCCCGCGGGCAGCAGCCCGAACATCAGGAACATGCACAGGCCCAGGGTGGCCCAGGCGTCGCCCATCGCCTCCAGGTACACCAGCCGTTCCCCCTACCGTTGATGTGGCATGCGCCGCGGTTGGAAAGCGCGTATCCCAGCCTGTGCCGCACCACCCTGCCGCCGGCCCACGGCCATGTAGCTTCATGTTATCATCTACCGGTACCTGGCAGCGGTCGTGATTGTGGGAGGTGGTCAAGACATTCCCGCTTGATTTCTTGCTGAGCCTGGGCCTGGGGATGATGTTCTCAATGGCGCAGGACGAGAAGGAAAAAGAAAAGACCTCGGTGTTTCGGAGCGTCTATTTTCGGGTGGGGCTCGCGTACCACTTCGTGGTCGCGTTCGGTGTAGCGCTTGCCTGTTACATACTTTATCCCGACTGGATGCTGATGTACTACGCTGACAGCAAGAAGGTCCCCCGGGCGATAATCGCCTACATCTTCACCGGCTACTTCGCGATGTACACCCTGGGTTTCCTGGTGGTACCCGCGCTTCGGAAGCGCCGCGAGAAGTTACCGCGCAGGTTTTTCATCTCCCTGGTGGCGCTCATCTTCGCCTTCATCTGGCTGGCGTTTCACCGGCTCTGGCACGTCGGGGATTACGACGGGTACTACCGGGGAGATACGCACCCGATAACCCGTACCGAGCTGTTTCCGGTCCTGGGTATAAGCATGCCGGCGGCGGCAGGCGCCCTGGTCACCGTTCTCCACCTGCTGCGAAGGCGTTTCCCCGAATCCAAGGTTTCAGCTGACTGAATCGGGTACGAATGGGCAAGTCTACAGTCCTGGTTACCGGTGCGGGCGGTTACATCGGGCGCCACGTGGTGGAGCGGTTGGTGGGTAGGGGTCACGAGGTTCGTGCCACCGACCTGCCGGGCGTTGACCTGTCGTACGCCGGCGAGTTGGGCGCCTACCGTCCGGTGGTACAGGGATAACCGGTACATCCCGTAGCCGGTTCAGGCCATGTGCTGCGTTTTCACGCGGAGACGATGCCAGCCGATTGGGTAGGAGAGGCCCGGGTTGAGGAACTGATAGATATAGCAGGAAGGGGTAGTGATGAAAGTCCTTATTATCAACGGCCATCCCAAGAACAAAGGCGCGCTGGCCACGCTGGTGGGCGAGGTTGGCACCGGGGCGGTCGAAGGAGGCGCCGGGGTGGAGCAGATAAGGCTCGCCGAACAGGACATCGGCTACTGCCGGTTCTGCTTGAAGTGCCACGGCGACCTGGATTCCACCATCGCCCCCTGCGCACAGGATGACGACATGGGTATGATACTGGAGAAGGTACGGGAGGCGGACGGGTTCATCCTGGCCAGCCCGATGAGCAGCGGGCACGCCAACGCCTACATGAAGACGTTCATTGAGAGGTGCGTCTGGACGCTGGGACGCCCCACCGGGAGGGCCCTGTGGATCAAGAGGTGCCCGGAAACCCGGCTCACCGATAAGCAGAGGTACGCGGTGACAGTGACCACCACCGGGGCGGTGCCGGCGTGGTCGAAGGTGCTCTGCAACGGCTCCACCAAGGAGATGGTCGAGCTGGCCAAGCGCCATTTCAACGCCAAGGTCGTGGGCAAGCTGTACGTTGGCACCCTCTTCGAACGCGGCCTTGACGAGGATGACATCAAGAGCGCGTTCAGCATGGGCCTCGGCCTTGCCGGACGAATCAAGGGCGGCGGGCGGTAGAGCCCGGACGGGGTCGCGGGAAACCGCTACCCGAGGCCCTGGGTAATCACTCGCGGGGAGATGCTCATGGACAAGATGTTCTACCCTGAAAGCGTAGCGGTTGTCGGCGCCTCCACCAATCCCAGGAACATGGGGCGAAACATCGTTCAGAACCTCGAGTCATGGGGGTTCTCCGGGGACGTCTACCCGGTCAACCCGCGGGGTGAGGACGTCCTGGGCTTTCCCGGCTACTCGTCGCTCGAGGAGATACCCGGGGCGGTGGACATGGTAGTCGCGTTCGTCCCGGCGCGTGTGGTGCCTGACGTCATGGACCAGTGCGCGGCGAAAGGCGTCAGGAGGATGGCGGTTCCCTCCGGCGGCTTCTCCGAGTTCGGGGAGAGCGGCGACGAGCTTACGAAGTTGGTGCGCGAGAAGGCCAGAGAGCACGGCATCAGGTTCGTAGGTCCCAACGGGCTTACAATAATCAACAATGAGAACGGCCTCTGTCTCCCGTTTCTCACCCTCAAGAAGATGCCGCTCGGGGGTATCTCGATAATCAGCCAGAGTGGCGGGGTCGGATTGAGCCTCCTTATGTTCCTGGACAACACCGGCACCGGGTTCAACAAGTTTGTATCGGTCGGGAACAAGGTGGACATGGACGAGGTCGATTTCCTGGAGTACCTGGGCCGCGATCCCGGGACCGGTGTTATATGCATGTTTCTGGAGAGCATCGCGCGGGGCCGCGAGTTCA
>JAHIPE010000193.1 GCA_018894655.1 Actinomycetota bacterium | reverse complement strand
TGTATAGAACTTATCCGATATGGCCTATTTTGTCATCTTCCAGGCTTAGTGCCCCCCTGTCACTCCTGTGATAGAATACTTGCCGTAATGAGTGAACATCACTCGAAGAAACGCGCCGCCCGGGCGCTCAGGGCTTCTCTGGCGGCGTTGCTCCTGGCGGCCCTTGCCCCGCTCCTGCTAACCGCTGCGATCATCGCCTACGTTGGCCTCCGGTACCGGAATCCCCCGAGAACACCGCTCTCTCACCTGCCGTATACGGACCGCGTGCCGGGGGTGAAGACGATGTTCGAGGTTATGGAGTCGCTCCGGGCGATACCTTTCAAATCCCAGCTCCCCAAGGCAGTCGCAGCCGTAGCCCTGGCGGTTGCCGACCTTGTCCCGGTCTTGCTCGACACCGTCCGGGCCACCGCCGGCGCGATCTACCCGTACCCTGAGCCGTTCGAGCCGGTCATGATACAATCGCCGGACAACACGCCGATATGCGGGCTTCAGGCGATGCAGCGGGGCCCGGGGCCTGCGGTCATCTTCGTCCACGGGCTTTTCGAGAACAAGAACACCCGCTCAGTCCAGGCCATGGCGCTACGCGCGTTCTTCGGCTGGGGCTTTCACGTCTTTGTCGTGGACCTGCGGAACTTCGGTGATTCCAGCCGCTACTCCGACGCGCCTACGAGCTGGGGGTTCAGGGAGTCCGACGACGTTCTCGCGGTGGCCCGGTACCTTTGCTCCCTCGAGCAGGTGAGCACCGTCGGGGCCTGCGGCGTCAGCATGGGCGCGGCCTCGGTGCTACTCGCCGCCGGCAGGTCCCGCCTGGACGAACCCCTCGCGGGGGGCGTTATCGCCCTCAACGGCTACGCTGACGCAGCCAGGGCCGTTGAGCATATCTCAACGCTTCCCGGTTTCTCCATCGAGCGGTTCACCACCTGGCTCGCGTTTCGCTTCCTGCTCCTTCTGAAGACCCTCTCCGGAGGTCCCCGGCCCATTAGCGACCTGAGGACCTATACCCGCGAGGTCTCGAGCCAGTACTACGAGATAAGCGACAGGGACCTGTACCGGAAGGCGAGCCCGATCAAGGCCGTGGGTGATATAGAGGTGCCATGCCTGATAATCCATTCCACCGACGACCAGGTGATACCGGTCGGCGAGGCGGAGGACCTTCTCGCAGCGGCGATTGATAACCCCATGGTGGGGTCCCTGATCACTCCGTCCGGCGGGCATGCCCTCTACCGCGCGACATCCCGCCGGTGGTTCTACATGATCCTGGAGACGTTCTTCTCCTACTGGGGGGAGTTCAGTGAAGGCGGCGAATCCGGCCAGGCGGGCATCAGCAGCATAGAGGCGTTCGGGAATCCCGACAACTGAATAAACCCGTATGCCGGGACAGGGGGGTCCAAGGTCAACCACCCCTCCCTGACGGGAAGGGGCTTGAGAAAGCCCCTGGTTGACTAGAGGGCTTAACGGAGGCGTTATGCAGAAGTTACCGGCGAGAAATACATACACACCCAGGAATGCATCCCAAGTTCCTGGCTCTGTGGCCTGTTATCTAAACAGTCCGTTAGGGGTAATGGACAGTGAGGCAGGCTTAAAAACCCCGGATAACAACCTCGATGGGACTCTAACTCCGGCGGGAGGGCAGGACTTGCGAGTACCTGCCGTAAACGCAAACCCCTCCTTTCCAGGGAGGCTTAACCGCCTCCTGGGAAACGACGCCGAAAGGCTTGACATAAGACGAGATTGCCAATTATCTGAAAGGAGGGAGTCGGCTTTCCTCCCTGCCCTGAAGGGCGGGGTCTCCAGCCGACAAGAAATATGAAAACCGGTGGCGGGAGCGGCGCGGCGGGCTCCGTCCCCAAGACAATGGAGATACCGCCAGGGCTTTCGGTCATGGACGACGGCAAGCCGTTCTTCTTCGAGGGGGGCAAGGTGGGTTGCCTTCTCCTGCACGGCTTCACCGGCACCACCTCGAGCATGAAGCCTATGGGGGAGTACCTTGCCGGGAAGGGACTCACCGTCCTGGGGCCCCGGCTGCCTGGCCATGGCACCGACGTCAAGGACATGGGGCGCTGGTCCCACAATGACTGGACCCGTACGGCCGAACTGGCGCTGTCGGAGCTTCAAGGGGCCTGTGACGACGTCTTCGTATCCGGCCTGTCGATGGGGGGAACTCTCACACTCTACCTGGGCGAACGGTTCTCGGAGGGCATCGCGGGAATAATGCCTATCTGCACCCCGGTGTTCATGAAAAACCCCGCTCTCAAGCTGGTCCCGGCCTTGAAGTACCTGGTAGGCGCCTTACCGGGCCCGGGGAACGACCTCAAGGACCCGGACGCCCGTGAGGTCGCCTACGAGAAGCTCTCGGTAAAGGCCCTCCACGAGCTTGTCAAGTTGATGAAGTTGGTCCACGACAACCTTGACAGGGTAACGGTTCCGATAAGGGTATTCCAGGCGCGAGACGACCACGCCGTGCTCCCGGAGAACGCGCCGTACATCCTCGAGCACGTCGGCTCCACCGACAAGGAACTCATCTGGCTGGACAACTCTTTCCACGTTGCGACCCTTGACTTTGACAAGGAGAAGATATTCGAGGACAGTTGCCGCTTCATCCGTGAGAACGCGGGCTAACGGGCGGGTTTTGATTTGGTTACACTTTACTGCCAGAGATGCAAGGTTCCGCGAATGCTCGTAGCCGAGCACGACTGGGGCTCGAACGGCACAATCTTCCTTTCCCGAGACCCCACACACCGGATGGTCATAATCGACAACGTGGCTCTCACCAACATCCTTTACTCCATATCCGAACGAATAGGAATGCCACTTGACAACATCATTATTGAGGCTAAGCGAAAGAGCGGCAAGCACTTCATGGACACGGTGCTCTCGGGCATCAAGGGCGTTATCGCGCGCAACCTGATAAGCGCCCGGGTCTACCAGCAGATGAGCAAGCAGGTGTCCATGCTGGGCCTGGGGAACGCCGAGGTTATCTCCTACAAGCGGCAACGCTTTCTCGAGGGCCTTGCCACCGACGCCTACAACGCGCCGGCACTTTCGGGCGACATCTGCGGGGCCTTCGAGAGCGTCGAGAGATGCAAGGCCGACGCCCGTTTCGAGCACCTGGAAAACGGGAGTATACGGATCCAGGTCAACCGAGTCGACCGGCGGCGCCCCGAGTACCAGGACCGCTTTTCCTACAGGCCCCCGCCCGCACTGCCAGGCGAAAACATCTTCGAGCTCTGCCCTGCCTGCAAGGCTCCGCTGGAGCTGGGGCGCCAGTACACGTTCGACATGGACCGGGGGCTGGTAGGCGAGGTGAAAACCGGGCACCGAGCCGTGCTGACGGGCGTTATGACGTTGAACAACCTCTTCGGCGAGCTGGAGAAGGAGCTCGGTGAAGAGATCCCCCGCCTTATCATGACCATCGAGAGGGAGAGGGTGAAGGAGCTCATCGCCGGCAAAGAAAAAGACCTTGACTTCACCGAGGCGGGCTATCACCGCTACATGAAAACCCTCCAGTTGAGGGGCATGGGCAATGGGCGCAACGTCACGATCGATGACGGCCGGGTGGTGGCCCGTGTCGACAACCCGTACTACGAGCCTCTCATCGCCGGTTTCCTGGCCGGATTCTACGAGGTGGCAAGCGGCGCTCCGGCCGCCGTTCAGTGGACCCCGGCGAACCGTGGTTACACTGACGTGTCCCTCGGCCCGGCGTAGGCCGGCCCGCACAGATGACCCGCGGCCTACCCTATTGACAAGACGGCCTGCTGCGCTCATCATTTATCTCTTGGTATGCTGAAGACACAGATAATGAAGATGAGCGAACTGAAGAAAGCTACGTATGCTACCGCGTTCGCGGTGGGCGTGGCCCTGGTGTGGCTGTACTTCTGCATCTTCCGGGTCTCCAACGCCACCACGCTGGTCATACTGTTAAGCGCCGCCATCCTCACCGTGTTCTCGATCATCTCGACCAGCAAGCTTCGATACCTGCTCCTTCTCTTTCTTTCCGCCGCCCTGCTGCTGTTCATGTTCATCCGGCGGGAGGGCAGCACACTCTTCATGCTCTCAGTGGTAGCCCGTTTCGCCGTCTACGGCCTCCTGATCGCCTTCTTCGGCACTCTGCTCAGCCAGGTCACCCAGAGGATGTACCTGGACATGCAGCGTGTCGCCTCCGAGCGGGAGGAGGCCCTCTCCCAGTCCCGCCAGTGGCTTGCCCGCCTGAACGCCCTTGTGAGGGTCATCAGCGCCATTAGCACCAAGAACCGCCTGAGGGAGATATTCACCGAGAGCCTGAAGGAGGCGAGAAAGGTCTTCAACGCGGACTCGGGCCTCATCTACAGCGTGAACCGCGAGACCGGCAAGCTGTCGGTTGTAAGCTCGTTCGGGTACCGGCCGGAGATCCTGGAGAAGATGAAGGAGAAGGGTATAGGCGATATCTCCTCCTGCCTGGCCTGCCAGCAGATGGGCACCGTGGCGGTGGACGACCTGGCCACCGACGAGAAGTGCCAGAACCTTGCCAGGGTCAACACCGGTTCCTGTATATGCCTCCCCATCACCAGTGGCGACACCCTGTGGGGGGTGCTACACATACGGCGGCGCTACCCCGACGCCTTCACCCCGGAGGGCATTCAACTGGCGCAGGCGATGACCTACCAGTTCGGGCTGGCCATGCAGAGGGCCTCCTTGTTCGATCAGATCAACCTCCTGGCTATTACCGACCCCCTCACCGGGCTCTACAACTACCGAAAGCTCGGCCGCGACCTCCCGCGGGAGTTCGTGAGGTCCGAGCGCTACCAGCACCAGTTCTCATTCATCATGGCCGACATCGACCACTTCAAGAGTTTCAACGACACCTACGGCCACCAGGCGGGCGATGCCGTTCTCCGCGGGGTTGCCCGGGCCATGGAGAAAGGCCGCCGTGAGGTAGACAGGGTTTACCGGTACGGGGGTGAGGAGTTCTCCATTCTCCTTCCTGAGACCGATTGGCCTGAGGCCCTCGAGGTGGCGGAGAAGATCAGGAAGTCCGTGGAGTCGCTGGCCGTGGAGGCCGAGGACGGGGAGGGGCCCCTCAAGGTCTCCATCAGCATGGGGGTGGCGGCGTTCCCGGGGGATAGCGGCGAGCCGGAAGGGCTTATCGGCGCCGCCGACGAGGCGCTCTACGCCGCCAAGGAATCTGGCCGCAACAGGACCCTCACCTACGCCGAGCTGGTAGAATGCCCCCGGGAGCGGGCGCGCCCGGACAAACCCGCTGTGTAAGCCGACCCTCCCTCAAAAACGCAAGATGGGGCCTGGCCCCAAACGCAAGAATTGTCGCAGCCGGGTCAGGCCCCTTTAGCGGATTGCGAGGGTTTCCTCTACCGGGAGCCCCATCTGCTTGGCCATGAGGATGAAATCGTGGGGCTGGTTGGAAGCCTTCAGCGCGGTGCTGAAATCGACCAGGCCATCGGCGTAGAGAGATACCAGCGACTGGTTGAACGTCTGCATC
>JAHIPE010000192.1 GCA_018894655.1 Actinomycetota bacterium | reverse complement strand
TGGCGTGTCACCTGGTGGGTTGCCATGACCTCAGGGATCACCATTTAAGGGGAGGCCTTTACGAAACGTACGTAGCTCAGAACCTGTTAAACATCGTTGAGTCACACATGCACGGCGCAGAGTTGCTTCACTGGAGAACCGCGGGGGGCAAAGAGGTGGACCTCGTGGTGGAGCATAACAAGACGAGCACGGTAATAGGAATAGAGGTGAAAGCGGCCAGCACCTGGAGGAGCGGCGACCTGAATGGACTCAAGGCGTTTATGGAGGAGTACCCGGAATGTGATGCGGGGATCCTGGCTTACAATGGCGTTGAGTCAATGAAGGTTGATGAAAAACTCTGGGTAATTCCAATTAGCGTATTAATCAGTTGAGATCAGCGTGACTTGAAGGGCCAATGTAGCGGCGGAGGGACATGGGAAACGGCAACACAAAAATCAGGACCGAACTCCTTGATATGTCTTGCAAGACCGTCTATACGGGATTACATCTTGTATATATTCCGATTTCAGTGATCCCTTAGAAAAAGACTTGCTTCACGTTTTTGGCTTGATAAAGCCAAAAACAGGTGGTGAGCCAGGGAGGAATCGAACCTCCGACACCCGGATTAAAAGTCCGGTGCTCTGCCAACTGAGCTACTGGCCCGCTGTGCCCATTATAGCCGTATAGGCCCATCCGTTTGACCGTTGGAGTTTAGCACCGGTCCTCCCGCTGTTCAAGAAGAGGACTCGTTCGGCGACTCCTGAGCGCCCATGGCTGGATGGCCCCATCCGGCGGGCGGCGTTCATCCCCGATTCCAAGTAAGATAGTCCGTGTTACCATGATGTCGCCGCTCGAGTGGAAGGGAAACCAATGTTATGCGAACCGCCGGCCCGATGCTCAACCGGATAAAGGAATTCGTTTCGTCACTCCGGAAGACGCTGGCCGCCGCTTTCGGGATAATGATGGCCGCGGTGGTTATATCCGGCGCCATCAACTACCTGTTCAACATCGTCATGAACCGGTTGCTGGAGACGGACGCGTTCGGGGACCTCTACTCGATGGAGACGGTGTTCCTCATAGTGACCGCGTGCGTGCTGGCGGCCCAGACGGTGGTCACCAAGTACGTGGCTGAGTACGAGGCCACCGGCGAGCACGGCAAGACCCGGGTCATCGCCCGGAGCTTCTCACGATGGCTACTGATGGCCGGCGCAGCGGTCCTGGCGGTGAGCATAGCGGTGGCGTGGCCCGTGGCGGGGGTGCTCAATCTCGAGTCTCCGCTCTACATCGTCATCCTGGGAACGGCTGTAGCGGTTTCGGTCTACATGACCCTGCCGTGCGGGGTGCTACAGGGCGAGCAGAGATTCCTTGGGCTGGGGGCCGCCATCATCGGCGGGGCGACCCTGAGGATTACCGTCGGCGTGCTGCTGGTACTGCTGGGGCTGGGCGTCTACGGCGCAATCGGCGCCGGGACCGTGGCCGCACTGGTCGTCATTTGCGTCGCCATGTACTTCCTGAGGGACCTGTTCAAGGGGCCGGTGGAGGTCAATGAAGACTTTCACCCGGCGCGCGCCCTCAAGTTCTTCCTCCCGGTGGCGCTGGCGATGTTCTTCATAATCCTGCTCTCCCAGATGGACGTGGTACTGGTAAAGGCCATGTTTTCCCCTTCTGATGCCGGCAACTACTCCTACGCGGCGCTTGCCGGGAAAGCGGTGTTATTCCTTCCCGAGGGGATACTGATAGTCATGTTCCCCCGGGTCAGCGAGTTACGGGCGAAGGGAGAGCCCACCCGGCAGGTGCTTGCACTGAGCTTGCTGGCGGTCTCGTTGCTGGTTGTAGCGGTGGCGGGCTTCTACTCCATCTTCCCGAACTTCACCGCCTACTTCTTCGCCGGTGAGAAAGGGAAGGAGATCGCCGGCCTGGTGGGGCTGTTCGGGTTCGCCATGGCGATATTCGCCACCGTCAAGCTACTGGCTTTCTATCACCTGGCCCTGGAGAAGAAGGGCTTCATATGGCTGTTTGCCATCGCGTCCGTCGCCGAGGTGGCCGGGATCATGCTTTTCCACGATTCGCTCAGGCAGGTTATCCTGGTCATGATATCGGTGGGAGCGTTCCTGCTGGTTACCAACCTTGTGCTGGCATTCCGGGAGGAGGCTCAAGCTGTCGGGGGTGGGGATTCAAGTGAAGCAGGGTATCTGCCGATTTAGTAGTAGCGGAGGCAAGAGAGGCGGGGAGCTACGGATTTGAGTGCGGACAAGCCTGGGAATGGAGAAGAAGTAACGTTTGTCGGGATGCCAGGCGGGGGCCGAAAGCGGAACGACACTGTCGTTATGGGGGCGGTCCAGCGCAGGCTGGAGGCCTTGTACCCGTATATGAAAGGCCACTGGCAGAGGATCGCGTTCGAGTCGGCCTCCATGGGCGAGGAGCTCGATCTGAGCCAGGAGTTCCTGGAGCAACTCCGGATTTGCGCCTACCTGATGGATATCGGGATGATCGACGAGTCCATCCACGCGCTGATAGCGGGCTGCAGTGAGACCGGCGTCGACTACATGCAGAACCCCGACGTCCGCCGTACCATTGAGAGGCACCCGGTCATGGGGGCCCGAAAGCTGGAGGAGTTGGGATTTCCCAGGCCGATAGTCTTCGCGGTCAGGCATCATCACGAATGGTACAACGGCTGGGGGTACCCCGACGGTGTCTCCGGCGTGGCCATACCGCTAATGGCGCGCCTGCTGGCGGTCGCCGACGCTTTTGTGTCCATTACCTCCGACCGCCCCTTCCGCCAGGGATGTACCCCGGCGGAGGCGCTCGAGGAGATCGTCGGCTACGCGGGAGTGCAGTTCGACCCCTGGGTGGTACCTGCCCTGGAGAAGATAGTTACCCAGAAGGCGCATGCAACCGAGTCGTTGATAGACAAGACGCTGGACCTCGCGCTCGAGGATTTCGAGGGTTAAGTACCCCGCTCCATAAATACGCTGGCATTCGAGCGCCGCTGCATCCACTCCGGCTACGTTCCGCTCCCTCGACGTACTACAGGAGTACGTCTCGGTCGCGCGCCTTGCCGGAGCGGCGCTTCGCCGCTCTCGGTGCTTAACCGTATTCATGGAACGGGGCACTGAGGTGCGGCTCCTGGCGCCGGCACCCTGCCGGCATCCGTTGTGCGCCATACATCAGTTTGCGTACATTAACACCTTGTCGTATTGTATCCACGAACGTGCTCGTTGGTGGGCACGACGTAGTAGTTCGGTGTTTCGTCGAGAGAGGAGAGTTGATGTTCAACGGGATCTTTCATATCCGCAAACCGGAGAACGAACCGGTGTTTGCATACGCCCCGGGCAGCAGGGAGCGGGGCGAGTTGAAGGCCAGGCTGAAGGAGATGCTCGAGAACCCGGTCGAGGTGCCGTGCATGATCGCCGGCCGTGAGGTTACCACCGGTGACCTCGTGGAGATTAAGGCGCCGCACAACCACCGGCAGGTTCTTGGCAGATACCACCGCGCGGGGGTGAACGAGTCCGAGATGGCGATCGACGCCGCCAACGAGGCGAAGATAGCCTGGAGCGAGATGGAGTGGTCCTCGCGGGCAACGGTGCTCCTCAAGGCCGCGGAGTTGCTGTCTGGCAAGTACCGCCAAACGCTCAACGCGGCGACGATGCTCAGCATAAGCAAGACGTGCTACCAGGCGGAGATCGACTCGGCGTGCGAGCTGATCGATTTCTGGCGCTTCAACCCCTACTTCATGACCGAGGTGTACGACGACCAGCCGATATCCACCAGGAACTTCCTCAACTACATGGAGCACCGTCCCCTGGAGGGCTTTGTGCTGGCCATCTCACCGTTCAACTTCACGTCGATTGCGGGCAACTTGCCCACGGCGCCGGCGTTGATGGGGAACGCGGTGGTCTGGAAACCTTCCTCCACTGCGGTGCTGCCCGCCTACTACATCATGAAGATACTGGGGGAGGCGGGCATGCCGGACGGCGTCATCAACATGCTGCTCGGGCCGGGACCGGTCATCGCACCCCCTATTCTCAACCACCTGGACCTGGGTGGCGTACACTTCACCGGCTCCACCTACGTTTTCTCTACCATCTGGCTTTCTATCGGCTCGGACATACGGAAGTACTACTCCTACCCCCGAATCGTGGGCGAGACCGGCGGAAAGGACTTCATATTCGCCCACGCATCGGCCGACCCGGACATCCTGGTTGCCGCTATCGCGCGCGGCGCCTTCGAGTACCAGGGACAGAAGTGCTCGGCGCCCAGCCGGGTATACATCCCCGATAGCATCTGGCCCCGGATCAAAGAGCGCCTGCTCGACGAGATCTCCACGATGAAGGTCGGCGACGTCTGTGAGTTCGGCAACTTCATGAACGCGGTGATCGACAGGGAGGCGTTCGACAAGATAGTCGGCTACATCGAGTTCGCCAGGGAGGACCCCGACATGGAAATCCTGTGCGGTGGGACGTACGACGACTCCGAGGGGTACTTCATCCAGCCCACGGTCGTCCAGTCCCGAGACCCGCGCTCCAAGCTGATGAGCGAGGAGATCTTCGGGCCGGTGGTGACCATCTACGTCTATCCCGAGAAGCAGTACGAGGAGACGCTGGAGATATGCAACACTACAAGCCCCTACGCGCTCACCGGCGCCATCTTCGCCCAGGACCGGTTCGCGGTAGTGAAAGCGTCAAAGGCACTTCGCGGCGCGGCGGGGAACTTTTACGTAAACGACAAGCCGACCGGCGCGGTGGTGGGCCAGCAGCCGTTCGGGGGGTCGCGGGCGTCGGGGACCAACGACAAGGCTGGAAGCTGGCTCAACCTCGAGCGTTGGACCTCACCGCGGGCCATCAAGGAAACCTTCCTGCCGCCGACCGATTACCGCTACCCGTTCCTGGATGAGGATTGAGGGGAGAGAGGGTCAGGGTGAGGGGGGCAATAGCGCCCTTCTACAGATTGAACTCCGCGGTCTCGCCCTCCTTGAGCTCCATCATCGAATCCCCGACCTCGATTAAGATCGGCTCCGCGCTTCCGGACAGGGCCTCCACCTTTAGCGTGCCGGTACCGAACTCCAGCTCGAGCCAGTGGCCGCGATAGCGAACATGCATACTGAGTCCGTCCAGCTCCTCGGGGAACATCGGGTTGAATCGAAGCTCGTTGCCCCGGCACTCCATGCCCGTGTAACCCCGTTGCACCATGTCAACACAGCCGGCCATAGCGCCGAGATGGATGCCCTCCGCGGTGGTTCCTCCCTGGATATCCACGAAGTCGGTCAGCAGGGCCACGTTGAAGAGCTCCCAGGAGCGGCTTCTATCCTGGCGGGCGGCAACCCAGGAGTGAATGATCCAGCTAAGGGATGAGCCGTTGGAGGTGCGCTTAAGGTAGTAGTCGACGTTCTTAGATATCATCTCAGTGTCGAACTCGTAGCCGATCTGCTCGAACATCTGGGCCAGTTCCTCGTATGAGAAGAGATAGAAGAGCATCAGGACATCCGCCTGCTTGGACACCTTGTAGCGGTTGGTACTGTCCCCTTCCGCCTCCAGGATGCGGTCCAGGCGCTGGATGTTGCCGTACTTCTCGTGGTAGCCTTCCCAGTCGAACTCCTTCAACCGGTCGTAGCCCTCGAACTGGCTGATAATGCCGTCACCGTGAAACACGACCCGCATCTTGCGGCTGATCTCTTTCCACCGGTCTATCTCCACGTTCTCGATCGCGAGCCGCTCACATAGCTCCCGTAACTGCTCCTCAGACAGGAGGTTAAAAAGCTCGAGCGCCCTGTTCAGGACGAAGACGACCATGATGTTGGTGTAGGCGTTGTTGTCGAGGCCCGGGCTCTCGGCATCCGGACAACTGTCATGATACTCGTCCGGGCCCATGACCCCCAGGATCTCATACCTGTCCAGCTCCTTGTTATACTCGGCGATTGACGCCCAGAAACGGGCTATCTCCAGGATCATCTCGGCCCCGTACCAGGACAGAAACTCCAGGTTGCCGGTGACCTCGTAATGCTGCCATATGTTGAAGACAATGGCCGCGTTGATGTGGCGCTGCAACTGGGAGTTGTCCGGGATCCAGTTCCCCGACTTGGGGTTGAGGTGGACCTGCTGGGTCTCCTCCCTGCCGGTGCTGCCGCTCTGCCACGGATACATGGCCCCCTTGTAGCCGAGCCTGTTGGCGGCCTCCCGGGCCTCCCCCAGGCGCCGGTAGCGGTACATGAGCAGGCTCCTGGTGATCTGCGGAGTCCGGTAGTTGAGGAAGGGGAAGATTATCAGCTCATCCCAGAAGATGTGACCGCGATAGGCCTCGCCGGACCAACCCCTGGAAGGCATTCCCACGTCGATGTCCAGGGAGTGCATGGAGGCGCTCTGCAGAAGGTGGAAGCTGTACAGGCGGAGTATCCTCTGGACATGATGCTGTTCAGGCGGCATGCTCAGCCGCAGGTCAGACTTGAACCTGCGCCACAGGTGGCTCCAGGCCAGGGCGTGCTCCTTCAGCATTCCCTTGAACCTTGCCGCCTCCAGCGCCGCTTTCTCCGCTTCCAGGGCGCACTCGGAGATGGCGGTGTCCCTGGAGGTAAACAGCGAGACCGTCTTCTCGATAGTCACCCGGATTCCCTCTGTGACCTCGAGTGTAAGGTGCTGGGCTATATAACCTGTTCGCTGGTCAAGCCGCCGCTCGATTACCAGGGACTCTCCGTTTCCAATGACCTCCGTCCTGGCGGCCTGGGCGATGCTCACCTTCGACTGGTTGGTGCGCACCTCCAACAGGACGATGCTATCACTGACCTCCCTGGCATCGACCGGCTCCAGGTGCTTGTTGTTGAGGTCCTGGTACCGTGCCACCCCGCTATTGGTCACCGTTCCATCGAGGGCGGACCGGATCTCCAGGGTCCCGGACCAGTTGACCGGGACGATAACCATCTCCAGTGCCGCCATGTGCATGTCGGCCATGCTCACTATCCGGCGACCCAGCAGCCAGGTCTCCCGCCCTTTCTCATCGCGGAAATGGACGGTCCGGTGCAGTACTCCTTTCCGGATATCCAACTCCTGGCTGTAGAAGATTATCTCCACGTCATCGAGGTCGAACCAGTCTTCCCCCGGTACACGGAAGCTCAGGCACAGCCAGTTGGGCAGGTTGACCAGGTCCTCGTTCTCTATGGTCCGGCCGGCGACATCGGTCTTGAGCCGGTTATAGCCCCCGGCCAGGTAGGTCCCGGGGTAATGGATGCCATCCGCCGCGGACTCCGGGGCCGCCCCCCGGGTGCCGAAGTATCCGTTACTCAGGGTGCACAGCGCCTCCCGCAACTTCTCCAGCTCGGGATCAAACCCTTCGTTCACAAGCCACCAGGTACTCTCTTCCGCCAGGAAAGCGGTGAGCTCGCCGATGAAATCCTCGACCTCTTCAGTATCTTTCAAGCTGTACTGGGCTTTCGTGCCGCGAGAACCCTCTCCCACCACGACGGTTATACCCCGGGCCTTCAGTTCCTCGAAGGCATCCTCGTCGGTGATATCATCCCCGATGTAGAAAGGGATGACTTTGGGCCGGGCAAGGTCCAGCGCGTCCAGAAGCCAGTTGATGGCCTTGCCCTTGTGCCAGTCGATATCGGGCTGGAGCTCGTAGACCTTCTTGCCCTCTGATTTTCGGAGTTCCGGATAACGTTGGGCTACCCGGTCTACAACCTCTCCCACCGATCCCACCTGTTCCTCTTCTACGTTCCGGTAGTGGGTGGCGATGGAGTACTTCTTGCGCTCCACCTGGGCGCCGGGGATATCCGCAAGCTGGTCCTTCAGGCTCCGTTCGGCCTCGTCGAGCACAGGCAAGAAACCCGCGGCTTCATCGTGCTCCTCCCGCAGCCCCCCGGGACCTTCGATCTCGAAGCCGTGGCTGCCGGCGTAGCACAGGTCACGGATGCCGATGAAACCCTTTACCGCTTCAAGGCCTCTCCCGCTTACGGCGGCCACAGTGCATTGCGCGGTCAGCCCCAGGAGCGTTTCCCGCATGCCTTCATGGAGGATCGCGTCCTCGGGGCGGGACACGATAGGGGTCAGGGTGCCGTCGTAGTCCAGGAAGACGACAACCTGCTTGTTCCTTATCTTGTCTTCGATCTCGTCCAGAGACGCGAGGGCGCTCTGGAGATCATCTATCGCGACCTCTACATCGATCTCCGAGAGGTCGTCTACCACCAGGTCGGCCCCCGCCTCTTCGAGGGCCTCCCGCTGGTTCTCCCTGTTGACCCCGACGACCAGGCCAAAGTTTCCCCTGCTGCCGGCCTGGACCCCGGAGATGGCATCATCAAAGACAACGCACTTCGAGGGGTCCACACCCAGTCGCCGGGCGGCCTCCAGGAACATGTCCGGGTCGGGCTTCCCGGTGAGATCAAGGCTCTCTATGTCAATCCCGTCTACCTCGGCATCAAACAGGTCGGCGGCGCCGGCGGCATCCAGGACCTTCGCGCGGTTCTTGCTGGAAGTAGCCACGGCGACCTTGAAGCCCCTGTGCCTCAGGTTCTCCAGCAGGTCTATGGAAGACTCGTACACCTCCACCCGCTCTTCTTTCAGGCGGTCCGTGAACAGCCGGTTCTTCCTGTTTCCCAGGCCGCAGACGGTCTGGGCGTCAGGGGAATCCTCGGGACCGCCGTAGGGGAGGTCTATATCCCGGGAGTCGAGGAAGCTCTTTACTCCCTGGTAGCGGGGCTTCCCGTCCACGTATTCAGAGTAGTCCACATCGGTGTCAAAAGGTTTGAAACCCTCACCCCTGGACCTCTCTTCAAGGAACTGGTCGAACATCTTCTTCCATGCCGCGGCATGTACGCTGGCGGTCTTGGCGATCACGCCGTCCAGGTCAAAGATGATGGCATCGTACCGAGACCGGGAAATAGTAGCGGCAGACGTCCTGCTACTGCTCATATATCCTCCCGAGATAATCATGAACCCTTCGAAATATGGTTCCCCAACGGGCTTTAGGTCTCCTTTCCTTAGGGGCAACAACAGTCGCTCCACTCCATTTTCTCCGGGAGAAACCTGCGGTGAGCATGGCATCGGTTTCCTCCGCGGATGCGCGTCCTCGAGTGAGAAGAACGTACGAAGATCGACGACGACGGCCCTTGGAAAGGTAGCGACACGGATAATGAAGAGCCCGC
>JAHIPE010000191.1 GCA_018894655.1 Actinomycetota bacterium | reverse complement strand
GATCTTGACTTCAAGTACCCGGAGAAGAGGACCAGGCTTCCCGGCTACAAGCCTACAACCACGGGTCACGCCCGCCAGATAAAGGAGGCGGCGAAACTCATCCTGTCCGCTGAGCGCCCTGTTATGTACGCGGGCGGAGGCGTGGTTTCCTCGGGCGCCTCTCGGGAACTGCGGAAACTTGCGCGCTTGCTCGGCCTGCCGGTGACAACCACGCTGTTGGGCAAGGGCGTGTTCCCCGAGACCGACAGGCTGTCGCTGGGCATGCTGGGGATGCACGGGACCTCGTACGCCAACTTCGTGATGATGGAGACGGACCTCATAATCGCGGTGGGAGCAAGGTTCGACGACCGCATCACCGGGCGGCTGGACACGTTCGCGCCTCACGCGAAGGTAATACACGTGGACATCGACCCCGCGGAGATAAGCAAGAACGTGAGGGCGCAGGTCCCGATCGTGGGGGATGCCAAGAAGGTCCTCTCGGAGATGCTGGCTGCGTTGGAGCCGGAGGTTGAAGCGGGCAAAGGAAAGGACCTGAAGCCGTGGCACCGCCAGATAAGGGAGTGGAAGAAGGAGTACCCCCTCGTCGTCCCCGAGGGAGGCTTGAGGCCCCAGTTCGTGGTGAGCGAGATATACCGCGTCACAAAGGGGAAGGCGTTGATAGTGACCGAGGTGGGGCAGAACCAGATGTGGGCGGCCCAGTTCTACAAGTCCACCAGGCCCCGTCACTTTTTATCCTCAGGTGGCCTGGGGACGATGGGGTACGGTTTCCCGGCGGCGATCGGGGCCAAGGTGGGGTGCCCCGACTCGCTGGTTATCGATATAGCAGGCGATGGGTCCATACAGATGAACGTCCAGGAGCTCGCCACCGCGGTTATCAACAAGATACCGGTGATCGTGGCCATACTCAACAACGGGTACCTGGGAATGGTAAGGCAGTGGCAGGAGCTGTTCTACAACAAACGCTACTCGCATACCGACCTGCAGACAAGCGTGTCTCCCGACTTCGTGAAGCTCGCCGAGGCGTACGGCGCGAAAGGAATTCGGGTAACCGGGCCGGAGGAGGTCGCGCCGGCGCTACGACAGGCGTTCAAGGCGAAGGTGCCGGTCGTCATTGACTTCGTGGTCGAGCCCGAAGAGAACGTCTTTCCGATGGTGGCGCCGGGGGCGTCGCTGGACGACATGATTGGGGGTTAGCGGCGTGAAACATACCCTGTCGGTACTGGTGGAGAACAAGCCGGGGGTCCTCGCGCGGGTGGCGGGGCTTTTCTCCCGGAGGGGCTTCAATATAGACAGTCTCGCGGTGGCGGTGACCGAGAGGCCGGAGATATCCCGCATGACCGTCGTCGTCGATGTCGAGGAGCACTCTCTGGAGCAGGTGCACAAGCAACTCAACAAGCTGATAAACGTCATCAAGGTCATAGACCTGCCCGCCGAGAACAGCGTCCAGAGGGAGTTGGTGCTGTTCAAGGTGAAGGCGGACTCCAACACCAGGGCGGAGATAATCGAGATAGTGGACATCTTCCGGGGGAAGATAGTGGATGTCGGCAGTGGTACCTTGAGTGTCGAGGTCACCGGCACCGGCACCAAGATAAAGGCTCTGGAGGACCTGCTGGGGCCGTACGGCGTGGCCGAGTGCGTGCGCACCGGCATGGTGGCACTTCTCAGGGGTTGAGGGGCGACACTCCTGTCGCCCTCCGGTTAGTAGAACAAGGAGGCGTAATGGCAAAGATATTCTACGAGGTCGACGCGAAACCGGAGGCGCTCAGGGGGCTGAAGATAGCGGTCATCGGCTACGGCAGCCAGGGCCACGCGCAAGCGCAGAACCTCCACGACAGCGGGCTGGACGTGGTTGTCGGCCTCCGGGAGGGGGACCCGGGCGCGGTGGCGGCACGCGACGCGGGCCTGGAGGTGTCGCCGGTAGACGAGGCCGCACGTTCAGGCGACATCATCATGATTCTCATCCCCGACGACCAGCAGGCGAAGGTCTACAGGGACTCTATACACCCGGGGCTGAAGAGCGGAAACGGGCTGTTCTTCGCGCACGGGTTTAACATACATTTCGACCAGATACTCCCGCCTGACGACGTGGACGTGGTGATGGTGGCGCCCAAGGGCCCGGGCGTCATGGTACGGAAAACTTATGTCGAAGGGAACGGCGTTCCCTGCCTGCTGGCCGTAGGACAGGATTACACCGGCAAAGCGCACGAGCGCGGCCTGGCTTACGCTCAGGGGATAGGGGCCACACGCGCCGGCGTCCTCGAGACCACGTTCGCCGAGGAGACCGAGACCGACCTGTTTGGCGAGCAGGCGGTCCTCTGCGGCGGCGCCTCGGAGCTTATCAAGGCGGGGTTCGACACGCTGGTGGAGGCCGGTTACCAGCCGGAGATAGCCTACTTCGAGTGCCTGCACGAGTTGAAACT
>JAHIPE010000190.1 GCA_018894655.1 Actinomycetota bacterium | reverse complement strand
GTCGTGGTTGCCCGGTATGCACAGGACCGGCACCTCGAGTCGCAATAGTTGTTCGTAGGCCTGGCTGTATTCTCCGTCCCAGTCGGGCGCCTCTCCGGTAAAGTCGGTCCTCTTGTCAGCCGGCCAGTATAGAGGGCAAAGCGTAGCGGCAAACTCGGGGACCCCGAAGGGCAGGTCGCCGGTCATGACCACGAAGTCGGGATTCAGCCTGTTAACGTTTTCCAGCGCCTTCAGGTTGTAGAGGTAGTTCTTGAACTGGCCGGGGTCCGGGTACGGCCCCGGCACGAAGCTTATTCCGGGCCCCCGCGGGTCATTGACGTGGAAGTCGGTGATCTGTATGAAGTTGTAGTCATCCTTGTACTCGTCTATCACCTGCACCGCGTGGGGCTGGGAATCGGTTATGGTCGTCGAACCCTCCGCGGTCACCCGCAGGTCATAGAGGTCCGAGCGTGCACTCGAGGGCACTTTCACCTTAACGTGCCATACCTCTTTTCCGGCCCACGGCCCTGACCACTCTCCCTTTGTCGGCGATTCCGGCGAAGCGCCTTTCGCCCACGCCAACGACTCAGCCCTGACCGCGTTCTGGACCGGCAGGTCCACAACCGTCGGCCACTGGTCGTTGGACGAAAGGAGCCTGACGTCCCAGTCGGAGACATCGGGCTGTGACCCGCCCGCCCCTTTGCCTTTGCAGTCGAACTCCAGGGTAAACGTCTCGCCCTTTTTTCTGATCACCGGGCAGCCGATGGTAGGGTATACCAGGTGGGTTATCTTCCAGGGCCAGCCACCGGGTATGTTGAGCTCGGTCGGTACGGGTGCGGCCTCCGCCTGCCTGGCCGGCATCATGGCGATAGACAAGCCCATAGCCAACAGTAACACCAGTGCGGCACAAACGACGCTGGACAAAACGACCGGCTTCCTGATTCTCTCTACCATTTCAGCAACACCTTTCCCTCGAAGCTGCCCGGTTGTTCACCGCCGTAACACCTGCCGCGAATCCGCCGCGGCCCTTTTCTTAGTTCACGTCGAACCCCACCGAGCCGGTGGCGCACTGCCTTTCGTTGTAGTACAGTGCCCTTTCCACCACCACCGGTTTATCCGACGTAACCTGTGTGGAGACATTATAGGTATCGACCGTGTCAGCTATATTGACGCTTACCCTGCACCCGGGTGCCACTTCTATACCAGGTCCCTCCTTCTCGCCCTCACCGGTCATGTACGTCAGCGTTACGTGGGCGGTATCCTCTCCCGGGTTCTGCACCAGTATCCAGGTCTCGAAGCCACCGTAGGTACTGCCTTCGGCCACGTACCAGGTTGTCCCGGTGAACCCGGCGCCCAACGAGCCGGTGGCGCACTGCCGGTTGTCATAGTAGAGGGCCCTCTCGACAACCACCGGGTTGTCGGATGTCACCTGCGTTGATACCGTGTACGTCTCCACCGTATCCGCCACGTTGATGCTCTCCCTGCATCCCGCGCCTACGGTGAGTGTGGGGCCCGAGACCTCCCCCCACCCGGTCTGGTAGGTAACGTTGACCTCGGCCGGTTCGCTCCCGGGGTTCTGCACCAGTATCCAGGTCTCGAAGCCGCCGTAGGTGCTGCCTTCCGCCACGTACCAGTCGGTGTGAGTGCCGGTGGCGCCCACCGAACCTGTGGCGCACTGCCGGTTGTTGTAGTAGAGGGCCCTCTCGACAACCACCGGGTTGTCGGATGTCACCTCGGTAGACACCTCGAACGTCTCCACGGTGTCGGCCACGTTCACGGTCTCCCTGCATCCCGGCTGTACCGTGATAATGGGGCCAGATACCATCCCGGAATCCGTGTAGTACATGAGGTTGACCTCTGCCGGTTCGCTCCCGGGGTTCTGCACCAGTATCCAGGTCTCGAAGCCGCCGTAGGTGCTGCCTTCCGCCACGTACCAGTTGGTATCGGCGCAGGTGGCGCCCAACGAGCCGGTGGCGCACTGCCGGCAGTTGTAGTAGAGCGCCCTCTCCACCACCACCGGCTTATCGGAGTTCACCTCGGTCGAGACGTTGAAGCTCTCCACGGTGTCCGCCACGTTCACGCTCACCCTGCTCCCGGGTGGCACGTCGGTGGCGGGGCCCTCCTTCTCTCCCTCGCCGGTCATGTAGGTGAGTGTCACGTGGGCCGTCCCGCTCCCGGGGTTCTGCACCAGTATCCAGGTCTCGAAGCCGCCGTAGGTGCTGCCTTCCGCCACGTACCAGGTCGCTCCTGCGAAGCCGTTGAACGACACCTGGGCCCAGTCGGTGTACGGCTGCCCGCCCTGGCCGGCGGTCCTCCACATCTCGCAGCCCCTCTCCCAGTCCGCCACCCCCACGTACAGAGAACCCCCGTGCGTCGCCATGGAGGATGCGTCCAGGTTGTTTGTGTCCCCGAAGCCGCCGGTGTTGACCTGCTGAAAGCTGTCACCGTCGGCGGAGCGCCAGATCCCGCAACCGGTGTCATGGTTGTAGGTCCCGACGTGCAAGCAAGAGTCGAAGACGCTCATGCTGGACGCGTCCACGTTGTTCTTGTTCCCAAATCCGTCGCCGCCCAGTTGTGTCCAGTCCGCCGGGTTCGGCCCGTCCCGGCGCCATACCTCGCAGCCGGTCCGGTTGTTCCAGGTCCCCGCGTACATCTTCCCCTTGAACGACCGGAGGGAAGATACGGTGCCGTTGTGCCCGTCCGAGAAGCCATCGTCGTTCGCCTGGTTGCAGGTTGCGCCGTCCGCCGAACTCCATATCTCGCACCCGGTATCCGGGTTGAACGTCCCGACGTACAGCATAGAGTCGTGAACCGCCATGGAGGAGGCGTCGGCGTTGCCGCCGTCTCCGAAGCCGTCGGCGCTGACCCGGTTCCATGTACTGCCGTCCGCCGAGCGCCAAACCTGGCAGCCGGACACGTGGTTCTCAAGGCCGGCGTACAGCGCTCCGCCGAAGACGGCCATCGAAGATACACTATGGTTGTCGCCGCTCCCGAACCCCCCGGACTGGACCCGCGTCCAGTCGGTCCCGTCGTACCGCCAGACCTCGCAGCCGCTGACCCAGTTCAGGGTCCCGGCGTACAGCTCGGAGTTGAAGACCGCCATCGAGACGACCCCTTCATTGTCCGTGTCCCCGAAACCGCCGGTAGCAACCCGGGTCCAGTCGCTTCCGTCATAGCACCAGACCTCGCAGCCGCTCGTCCAGTGGAGTGTGCCCGCGTACAGGTCCACCCCGTACGAGGCCATCGCTTTGATAGCACCCTGCTGCCCGTTGCCACCGGCGAACCAGGACAACGGCCCACCCGCGGCGCCCGCTCCCGCCTGGCTCGCGGGTGAAAGCGACCCAAGGAGCAGGCCGACTGTCATGAAAAGAACCGACAGCCCGGCGATAGCTCTCATTCGTCTCATAGTAACCCCCTGAATGCTGCGTTTGTGGTGAAATTTCTACCACATGTCAGGGTTTCCCACAATCTTGAGGGAGGGGCGACTCTCAGTCGCCCAGAGCCCCAAACACCCCTCTTGGTTTGAGTGAGGGCCGGGTGGGTTGAGTTGAGAAGCGTTACATGTGCGTTAGTATCTTCGAGAAGAACTCGCGCGTCCTGGGGTTCCGGGGATTGGTGAACACCTCGGCCGGTTCGCCTTCCTCCACTATCTCGCCCTCGTCCATAAAGACCAACCGGTCACCAACCTCCTTGGCGAAGCCCATCTCGTGGGTCACCACGATCATGGTCATCCCCTCCCGGACCAGGTCCTTCATAGTGTCCAGGACCTCCTTCACCAGCTCCGGGTCAAGGGCGGACGTCACCTCGTCGAACAGCATAACATCCGGGTCCATGGCAAACGCCCGGGCGATCGCCACTCTCTGCTGCTGCCCACCTGAAAGGTGCGCCGGGTAGCTATCGGCCTTCTCCTTCAAGCCAACCTTGTCGAGGAGTTCGATCCCCCTCCTGTCCGCATCCTCCTCGTTCACCTTCTTGACCCTGACGGGCGCGAGTGTCACGTTCCCCAGGGCTGTAAGGTGTGGGAAGAGGTTGAAGTCTTGGAAAACCATCCCCAGCTTCTGCCGCACCTGGTTGATGTCCGTATCGTGGTCGGTTATATCTACCCCCTCGACGTAGACGTGCCCGCCGGTTGCATGCTCCAGCCCGTTAATGCACCGCAGTAAGGTGCTCTTGCCGGAGCCGCTGGGGCCCACGACCACGACGACCTCCGAGGGCTGCACCTCGAAGTCGATTCCCTTCAGGACCTCGTGGTGACCGAACTTCTTCACCAGTTTGACCGTGCGTATCATCGGCTCTTCCGTCACTAGTCCCCCCTCGCCATCCTCTTCTCGATGTACTGGACCAGCCGCATCAACGGAATAGTGAGTAGCAGGTAACAGATAGCCACCCCGACCAGGGGTGTGAGATTGGCCAGGGTTCCCATCAACTCGCGGCTTCTCTGGAACGCCTCCGCCAGCGCTATCACCGAGACCAGCGCGGTGTCCTTGAGAAGGGCGATGAACTCGTTCGAAAGGGGCGGTATCACCCGCCTGATGGCCTGGGGCAGTATGACGAAGCGCATCGACTTCATGTACCCCATGCCCAGCGAGCGGGCCGCCTCCATCTGGCCCTTGTTGATCGACTCTATGCCGGAACGGAATATCTCCGCCTCGTAGGCGGCATAACAGATCGTCAGGGCCAACACCCCGGAGGTGAAGCGGTCCAGGTTCAGCCCCAGGTGCACCAGTCCGAAGTAGATTATAACTATCTGCAGGATTAAGGGTATTCCCCTTATCACGTCGATGTACACCGCGGCCAGGAACCTGAACACCCGTATCTTGGATATCCTCACCAGGGCGATCAGCAGCCCCAGGACCAGGATGCACACCTCCGAGACCAGGGCCAGCTTGATGGTGATCCACATGCCCCGCAGCAGGTACGGCATCGACTCCCAGAGTATCTTCATGTTGAAGAACTCGCTTAGAAAATCGCCTACTTAGACCGCCCCCCTTCAGACAACAAACGCGGGGACCCGCGGTATGCAGGTCCCCGTGTCATCAGTATCGATCTACGAACCGGCCCTTAGCCTTCCGCGCTGAACCACTTCTCGAAGATCTTGTCGTAGGTGCCGTCATCCTTCATCTCTTTGAGCGCCCCGTTTATCTTCTCGAGCAACTCAGTGTTCTCCTTGTTGACCCCGATGCCGTACTGCTCATCGGTCTTTATCTTGGCAACCACCTCGGTCTTGCCTCTCTCCTTGCTCATGTAAGCGTTGACCGGGTAGTCGTTTACTATCGCGTCAACCTTGTCGAGCTCGAGAGCCGCGAACGCCAGGAGGATGGTGTCGAACTTCTGTATCTCGGCTAGACCATCCATCTTCTCGGCGGTGAACTGGCCGGTGGTATCAAGCTGTACACCGACGATCTTGCCCTTGAGGTCGTCCTCGCCCTTGATATCGGAGCCCTTCTTTACCGCGATGGACTGGTCGGAATCGATGTAGGGGTCCGAGAAGTTGATCTCCTTCTCCCTGGCCGCGGTGATGGTCATGGCCGACATGATTATGTCGTACTTGTCGGTCTTCAGCCCGGGGATAATGCCGTCCCAGGCCGTCGAGATGACGTCCAGTTCCAGGCTCAGCTTCTTGGCTATCTCGGTGGCGATGTCCACGTCGAAACCGACCGCCTTGCCGCCCTCCATGTTCTCGAACGGGGGATAGGCGGTATCACTGCCCATCTGCAACTTGCCTTCCGTAAGGGTCATCCCCTTCTCCCCGCATCCTGCCAGGAGCGTGGCGGCAACCATTGCCATCAACGCCAGCAGGACCACTGCCGTCCCGAACCTCTTCCCTTTCATAGGACCTCCTTCTTTCGCGGCACCTTAGCCGCTTCTCTTATGAACCCGTCGTAACCTCTCGCCCGCTCTCGCCTCCCGGCGTCCGGGCGGTGCCTGTTGTTACCACGGGAACAAGGACATTGGCAATTATAAGGTGTGTGCGACTAAAATGCCACGTAACCGGGAGACCGGAGAGCACGGGGCGGTAGAAATCGGGATCACCTCACGCCCTCACGGACGGGGTCCGCCGAAGCGAAGAGAGGATGAACGCAATCGGAAACAAAGGTCGAGCGCGACTGTTGGGCCGGGCACGCCGCGCAGAGGCCATGCTGGTCGCGGTCACCGTGGTATGGGGGCTGACTTTCTCCCTGGTGAAGGAGAGCCTCAGCGAGATATCCCCGTTCGTGTTCATGGCCTTCCGCTTCTGGCTGGCGTTCTTGTTGGTGGGGCTTTTCTGCGTGGGAAGGATGCGCAAGGTAGACCGGGGGCTGATGAAGGCCGGCGCGGTCCTGGGGCTTTTTCTCTTTGCCGCCTACGCCTTCCAGACGTTCGGCCTGAAGTACACCAGCGCCGGCAACGCCGGCTTCATCACCGGGCTGTTTATCGTGTTCGTGCCGGTGCTGTCCGCGTTGATGCTGAGGCAGAGGCCCGACCTTGCCTCGACAACGGCGATCATCGTCGCCGTCATCGGGTTGGGGTTCCTGTCATTGCAAAACGGCCTGCAGGTAAACGGTGGGGACCTCCTGGTACTGGCCTGCGCCTTCTCCCTGTCCCTTCATATCATCTACATGGACAGGTACGTAAAAGTATACGACCTGATGCTCCTCACCCTCCTGCAGATGGGCATCCTTGCCGTGGGTAACAGTGCCGCCGGCCTTATCTTCGAGGGCTTCACCTGGCCCGGTGGGGCGCTGGTCTGGACCACAATAATCGTATGCGGGGTTTTCGCCTCCGCTGTCGCCTTCTACGTGCAGGGCTACGCCCAGCGGGTCCTGACCCCTATCAGGACCTCGATGGTCCTCATAATGGAGCCGGTCTTCTCGGTGTTTTTCGGGATCGTCCTGCTGGGAGAAACCCTGACCTGGCGCGTTTGGCTCGGGTGCGGCCTTATTCTCTCGGGGATGCTGCTGACCGAGATCGTCCCGTTCCTCGGGCGCGATAAAAATCCCACCCAAACCGCTTGAGGAACGAATCGTAGCGCCGGCTCTTGCCGGCATCCCTGGAGCACGCCCCGGACCCGCCTGGCAGACTTCTGGCGAGGTTTTTCTTTGTGGTATTCTTTTCACCCACCGCATTGAAAGGAGTCTGTCGTGAGTAACGCGATAACTGGAATCGTACTGGGTCTCCTGTTCCTGTTCGTCATCCTGGTCTTTCCTTCCATCAGGAAGATCGGGGCCACGCAGTTTGGGCTTGTCACAAGCGCTTCGGCTTCAAGAAGCTCTCCGAGGACAACCCGGTCGCGGTCAAGGGGGGAGGCGGGCTACTAGTCCGAACTTCTCATGCCGGGCTTCCGGTGGAAGTTCTGGATCATGTACCGGGTACAGAAGTTCCCCTGGGTGCAGGTGCCCACCGACGAGATAGGGGTGGTGATCGCCCAGGTGGGCAAGCCCCTGCCGGTAACGTGGCAGGGACGAGAATGGCGTCGCCATCGCACGGAGTGTCCGTGAGGCGGTCAGGAACAACCTCCCGGATGAGATAACAGACAGGTAGTTTCTTCCGTTCCGCCTCCTACAGGACCGGGATTCCCTCGCAGATCCTATTGACTTGCCTGCTCTGCTTATGCTACTATCTGCTTGTATTGCTATCCTCTCCTCCTCTCCAGAGGCCTCGTGGGTCATCCCCCACGCTTTCGTCCATCCCCCGGTGGGGATGGGAACCGGGGGCTGTTCCTTAAGGAAGGGCCGTGACCTGTGAGGGTGCCGGGCTGTAGCGCCGGCATCTTGCCGGCAATCACCGTGGCCGACAAGCCGCCCGGAAGGCGGCGTTAAGAGAAAGGAGACCGGAAGATGGGAGAGATCAAGCGGCTGATTCGCGAGGAGGAGGCTCAGACCACCGCCGAGTACGCTCTGGTGATACTGGGGGCGTCGGCGGTAGCGGGCGCGCTCATCGCCTGGGCGGCGGGCGGCGAGGCGATAAAGGGCTTCTTCACCAAGATCTTCAACAAGCTTACCAGCGGCCTGTAGGAAACGCCTTGACCGGGGTCGCGTCGCTGGTCATACTGGTCGCGTTCTGCCTGGCCGCGGTGTATACGGACGTGCGCCGTGGCAGGATTCCCAACCCCTTGAACGCCACCGGCTTCATGGCGGGGGTATTGCTCGCATGCCTCACCGGCGGCAGGGAGGGCCTGGCGGGAAGCCTTGCCGGGTCGCTGCTGGGGCTGTCGATCCTGCTCCTGCCGTTCCTGCTGAACATGGTGGGTGGTGGCGACGTCAAGTTCCTGGCCGCGGCGGGGGCGATCGTCGGGTGGCACGTGCTGTGGGTCTCTTTCCTTGCCGGGGCCGTCCTGGGAGGGCTGATGGGGATCGCTCTGCTCATCGCCCGCGACCGCTCCATCGAGCGGCTCCTCGGGCGCTTCGTCCTGCTGAAGGCGGGGCTCTGGCGAAGGCCGTCGTCCGTACCCCGGTCAACCGCCGGGGCGTGTGCGGACACACGGTTGCCGTACGCGGTCCCCCTGTCGGCGGGGCTTATCGCGGTCTGCTCAATCAGTTTCTTCGCGTGAGGGTGGTTGGCTTGAAGACAACGCGGCATCGGCACACAGGACACTTGATGAGAGGCAGCTCGCCGGGTCAGGCCACGGTGGAGTTCGCCCTGGTGCTGCCCACGCTCCTGATTGTGGTGGTCGCGGTATGCCAGGTCGCCATGGCCCTGAACTGCTACCTGGTGGTTACCGCCTCCAGCCGCGAGGGTGCGCGCCGCTGCGCCGAGACCAACGACATCGAGGAGGCCCGTAAGGCCGCGCTCGACGCGTCCTCCGGCCTCCCCGGGGACCGCCCCAGCGTCGATGTCGGTTTTCCCGAGGGGAGGTCCAGGGGTTCTCCCGTGAAGGTAACGGTCACTTACCGGGTACCCCTTCTCCTGCCGGGGATCAGCCACCTGATAGGGGAACCTTCATTCAGCGGCTCCACCTCCATGGCACTGGAGAGGGGTTCAAGATGAGATTGTTCGGACGCCTCATCAGAGACCAGAGAGGCAGCGTGACCGTGCTCATGATCGCCTGCCTGTTCCTGGTGCTGGTGCTGTGCCTTCTCATGGTCGATATCGGCCTCTACCTCGCCGCGCGCAACCGGGCCCAGAACGCGGCCGACGCCGCCTCCATCGCCGCGGTGCAGCAGTCGTTTCCCCTCTTCTGCACCGGGCAGCAGCCGGAGGGTGCCGCCTCGAAGATCGCGGGGGCCAACGGCGCCTCGCTCGAGGAGATAGAGGTCTCGACCGGCGGCGATCGGGTGGAGGTCGAGGTGTCGGTGAGGCCGGGGTCGCTGCTGCTCCGCGGGGTGGGGGTAGGGCCGGAGAAGGCGACCGCCCGGGCGGCGGCGGAGGTTGATATAGACGCCCTGCTGGCCAGCAACCAGATATGGTACACGATGGACCCCACCATATTGGCCGGCCTCAGGACGTTCCTCTCCCGCGGGGGGTCCGAGAGTTTCTCGAGCGTTTCCACGATGGTGTCACTGCTCTCTATCCAGCACCTTGGCAAACCGTACGTGTGGGGCGCCACCGGGCCCAACTGCTTCGACTGCAGCGGGTTGGTGTGCTACGTGTACGCCCAGATAGGGGTGCGTCTGCCCAGGGTTACCCACTCGCAAGTTCGAGTCGGCCGGGAGGTCCCGGCCCGCGAGCTCGCCCCCGGGGACCTGGTCTTCTTCAGGCAGAATAAGCACGTGGGGATATACCTGGGCGGCGGTTGGTACGTGCACGCTCCCCGCGCCGGGGACGTGGTGAAGATATCGCCGCTCGGCGCCCGGTCGGACCTGTCCGCCTGCAGGCGGGTAATCT
>JAHIPE010000189.1 GCA_018894655.1 Actinomycetota bacterium | reverse complement strand
TGATTACCCGGTAGGTGCTGAGGATGATGTAAAAGAGCAGCAGGCAGGATAGGGGCACCAGTAAGAACAGCGGGTTGAGCTCGATGTGGGGCGGGTGGAACGTGAACAGGACCGCCGAGGTGGCGACTATCGCCGCCGGCGCCCCCATGGCGCAGAACAGCCGGTACTGCCAGTTGATGCTGCTGGACAGGGCGCCCCAGATGCCTGTCCCGACCACGATTACGGTCAGCGGGACCATGGCGTGTATAAGCCGCCTCTGGCCGAATACCACCCCCGAGGTCCGGTACCCGGCGGCCTCGTCGAACGGTGCGTCGTTGGCCACGCTCGGTATGTACAGGGTGGCGGAGAAGAACCAGCCGAACAGTATAGGGATGAGCGGTGGGTTTTCGGCGGAGACGGCAGCCATCCCGGCGTACAGTATCAACACCGCCCCGGTGGCGTTGACGATGATGTCGACCACCGGCATCTCCTTCAGGCGAAACCAGGAGTGCGAGTAGAGGATTCCCAGCAGGAGGACCGCGCTCAGCATGAAAACAGCGAACCGCCAGTTCACCAGCAGCGAGAACACAACGCAGCCTACGCCGGTGATGGCGAAAGTCAGCACGGTCTCGACGGTGCTCATCTCGCCGGTGACAAACGGCTGCCTGGAGAGTTCCTGGTCCTTGTAGAGGCCGTCGTGGACCAGGTCCGCCGGGACGTCGACGTAGCAGTTGAGCGTGCTGGAGAAGAAGGACCCGCAGAAGTACGCGATATAGGCGAACAGCACTGTGACCCAGAGCACGGTGACCCAGGAGTAGGAAACGGGCCGCGCTATACCGCCCTCCACCTCCTCCACGCCAACCGACAGGGCCAGGACGAACGGGAAGAGGTAGATGAGGGTGGTCTTCAAGCGGAACAACCTGATGTACTTGAGCACCGTATCCCCCGTGACTATCCGGCATCCGTATACGTAAACCCGCTGCCATGCTATTTTAACAGTTCCACTCTGTTTTTCGCCCCGGAAATGGATTATCTTGAAGTACATGGGAGTAAGAATAGAGGTCACCCCCGACCACTCGTTCTGCCCTGGGGTGGACCGGGCGATACGGATAACCAAAGACGCGTTGATGGAGAAGGGCGAGCCTACCTACTCCGTAGGCCCGCTCATACACAACCCCGAGGTCGTGTCCCGGCTGGAGATGCTGGGGCTCAAATCGTTCGACCCCGCCGGTGATTACCCCGACCTCGACGGCGCGGATGTCATCATCCGGTCGCACGGCATCGACACCGAGACGGAGGCGAAGCTCAAGCTCCGGGGGGCGGTCCTCCTGGACGCCACCTGCCCTACCGTCAAGCGGGCACAGGAAGCGGCGCGGGAGCTTGCCGAATCCGGCTGCGAGGTCATCGTGCTCGGCTCTGAAAGCCACCCGGAGGTCCGCTCCATCGTGGGACGGGCGGGAGCGCCGGTCACGGTAATCGAGACATCTGCTGACGCGCGCCGCTGGGCCCAGGGCGAAGGCCGCCCGCCGCGCCGGGTGGGGATAGTCTGCCAGACCACGGTACCCAGGGAGCTGCTCGACTCCGTCACCTCCATCATCGAGGCCTCCGCGGGCCGGGTGGAGGTGCAGGACACCATATGCAAGGCCGTCTCCCGGCGGATGGAGGAGGCGGTCGAACTCGCCCGCGGGGTGGACCTCATGATCGTGGTTGGGGGGCGCAACTCCAGCAACACCGCCCACCTGGCGGAGATATGCCGGGAAGCCGGCGTGAGGACGCACCACGTCGAGGATTCCTCGGAGATCCAGGCGGAGTGGCTGAACGGAGTGGAGTCGGTGGGGGTCACCGGGGGCGCCTCGACCCCCGACTGGCAGATAGATGAAACGGTGGCGCGTTTGGAGGAGATCGCGGGCGACTAAGGGGCTTCTCCTCACTCTATATTGACACCTGCCTCGATCCGGCGCCGGATATCCTCATCCATGCGAGACCCCGGCTCGATCGATATCCGGATGTCCCCCCTGGAGCAGGCGCGGGCGCAACTGCCGCAACCAATGCACATCCCGCCGATGACCGCTCGCGCATTGTCAATGAGCCGTATGTTCTCGATGGGGCAAACCGGCACGCACTCCCCGCATCCCACGCAATCCCCGGTGACCTCGACCTTTACGCCCTCCAGGCGCACCAGGCTTCGGGGGTAGGCGTCCACCAGCCTCCTCATCCCCGAGCGGATGACACAGCAGCATTCGCAGCAGAAACACAGGGTCAGGAACCTGCTGAAGTCCCTTACCCCGAACACCGCCTGGTCAATCCTCAGGTGGCCCAGCATGGGGAGAAGCCCCGCGGTGAGCCCCCGGTCCAGGTGGTCGATCGCCTGCTCGACCGTGGCGGTCCGCCCCACGCTGGGGTCGACATCGCGTGACGCCTCCCCCAAGAGCAGGCAACCCAGGTCGCGGGGGTACTTCTCGCACCCCTCCCCGACCCGGCAGAAGCACTCGTGGATTATCGTCCGGTGGCTGGCCCTCTTGATATAGTCCTCCAGGATCAGGCGCGGGGCCACCACGCTGGGGGGCACCTCTATCTCCTCGTCTACCGGAATGAATGAGCCGGAGAAGTTCTTCTCCGAGGCGGCGAGCCCCGCCATCTGCTTGAACGGGGTTATGCCGCCAATCCGCTTCGCCCAGTGAGTAAGCTTCCAGAGCCTCAATGCAAGATCAACCTGGTACTTCTTGGTTCCCAAGGCACTCCTCCATCATCCCGGTATCCGATCATCCGCCTTCTTATTCTACAGTCCCCGCCGCGGCTGCCCGCCGCTTTCCCACCACCTGGTACCACTTCATCCGCGTGGTAGCGCCGGTAACCCGGCCCCGGTGTCCCCTTTGCCCCTACTGGTTGCGATAGAAAGGCAATAGCGTGTAGCATTATCCGCACTGTTTCTTAGACATACGGAGTTAAATCATGAGCCTCTACGCATCGTGGAAGAACCGGGCGGCGATGGCCGCTGTCTCCGGGGGGCTCACCGGGATGAAGTTCATGCCCGACAGTTTCCTGACAGCGTTCGGGCAGTGGTGCCTTCGCGAAATGCCGTACCCGGAGGGCCGCGAGTTTCTGACCACGATCCTGCTGCTCGCCAAGCGGCACCTGGACCGGATGTCGCCAGCGGTCCAGAGTTCCGTCCCCGATTTCATCGCCAACGCCCTGGTCAAGGGAGATATGAAGCGAAGTCGCTTCAAGGAGGAGATGGGGTTCGACCCGCCGGTCCTGATGGTCATAAGCCCCACCATGCGCTGCAACCTGAACTGCTACGGTTGCTACGCGGGCAAGTACGCCAATAAGAACGACCTGGGCATAGGAACCCTGGAGCGGCTCCTGTTCGAGGTGGAGGAGATGGGCGTCTACTTCATTACCATCTCCGGGGGCGAACCGTTCGTGCTGGGAGACGACCTCCTGAGAATAATGGAGAGGCACCCCTCCATCCTGTTCCAGGTATACACCAACGGCACCCTTATCGACCGGGACGTCGCACGCCGCCTCGCCGGGATGGGGAACGCCTACCCGTGCATCAGCGTGGAGGGCTTCGAGGAGGAGACCGACGCCCGGCGGGGGAAGGGCACCTACGAGAAGGTCCTTAGCGCCATGGACAACCTGCGGGAGGAAGGGGTCGTGTTCGGCTTCAGCGCCACCGCGACCCGGGAAAACAACGAGCTGATCGTCAGCGAGGAGTTCGTCGACTTCTACCGCGCTAAGGGTTGCCTTATCGGCTGGTACTTCCACTACGTCCCGGTGGGCAAGGAGCCCGGGGTCGAACTCATGCCCACCGCCGAACAGAGGGTCTTCCGCCGCCAGGAACTCGTCAAGAGGCGCGCCCGGCATGACATCCTGCTCGCCGACTTCTGGAACGACGGCCCGATGGTAGGCGGCTGCATGGCGGGTGGCAGGAGATACCTGCACATCAACTCCGACGGTGAAGTCGAGCCGTGCGTCTTCGCCCACTTCGCGGTGGACAACATCAAGGACAAGCCGCTGAGGGACATCCTTCAGTCGCCGTTCTTCACCGAGATAAGGAAACGCCAGCCGTATGACGATAACCTGTTCAGGCCGTGCATGATTATAGATGTGCCCGAGATACTGAGGGATGTGGTAACCGTCTGCGGCGCCCGTCCCACCCACGACGGGGCGGAGGCGGTCATAGAAGATTTAGCCGGCGACATCGACCGCTACTCCAAGTCGTACCGGAAGATGGCGGACCCCGAGTGGAGTACTTACTGCTCCCGGGACGACTAGCCGGATGACCGGTGGAGCCGGTCCTCGCTGGAGAGGGCGTGGGCCTCAGCGGGGGATGTCGCTATAAGACAGCCCCGAAACCCACCGGGCCACATCCTCGAGTACGGTCAACTCCCTCACCTCCGGGGAAACCACGTGACTGGTGTTGCCTCCGGTCAGGTCCTGGTACCCGGCATCACTTATACTCCTTCTCGAGAGCCTGCATCATGGCTTCGGCCTGCCCGACGAGGTCCCGCACCACCGCCTCCTTGTGCTTCAAGCCGGTGGACTCCCGGAGCGCGTCGAACATCGCGGCAACCTCCCCGCACAGCCTGCCCCACTCCCCCGGGATGCCCTTCAAGATCGGCTCAATAGCGCGGTTTTCCGGGGTCTCCTTCTTGTAATCCTCCTCCTCCGGCTCCTCCTCCGGATCGCCTTCCTCGTAGCCCGATGGTTCCCCCTCATCCTCCTCGTCTTCGAGGCCCCAGTCCCCCAGCCTGTCGTGCGCCTTCTTGAAATCCTTGACCATGGACCGCACGAACTCGCCGAACCTATGGTGCACCTCCTGGAAGGTGGAAGGTGGAAGCACGGTCCCGAACGAGGAGTTGACATCGTTCACCTTGTCGTAGAGCCCGAAGAACCCGGACGGTATGTCTTTCCTGTCCATGAGCCCCTGGAGGGTGACCGTAACCTCGTCTATCTGCCGCGCGATGGGGGCCATGTCATCGATGTAATCCGCGAACTGTGTTGTCATGTCGGCCAGTTCCCTGCCCCGGTCCAGGCACTGCCAGAGCAGCCCGGAGAGCTCGCGGCACGGCTCGGGTGCGTCCACGCTGTCGACCTCGGACTGGCCGTCGGCCAGCGCTTTGCGGAACCCGACGAGCGTCACTTTTATCCCGCCCTGAGCGGAGAGGGGCACGGTCCACAGCGCATCGAACCTGCTCAAGCTCGCCCCCATGCCATCCACCACGCCACCCGCCACACCCAGGTAATCGTTCACCTTGTCCGCGGTTGAACTGCAACCTGTCATGGCAAGCGTGGCGAGGACTGCCGCCACCGTCACGAGCACCGCCAACCCCGCTAGCGGCAGCCCGCGCCCCGCCGGCTTGGGCGTCGCGCCCCGCCACCACCATCGTTCGGCGGGGGCGCCCCGGCACGCCCCGGGGTCCTCACGATTCAGGATGTCACCCATTTCCAGCCAACCATTCCCCCGAATGCAGCCGCCGCTGGGTTATTATATAACAATCTAATCCAGGTAAGTGCCCGGCCGGAGGTTCAACCGGTGAAGAAGAGCCTCTTCATAATACTGCTGGCAGTGTCACTGCTGGCCGTCGCCGAGATGGCCCTTGTGTTCCACCTGGTGCTGGGCACCGGGCGCGTATACAAGCCGGTCGAGTTCGACCTTTCGTTCAAGCCGTTCACCGCATCTGAACTACTGGACTTCAACCTGGAGGTGGACACCGCCACCTGCGGCGAGAAGCTCCAATCAGATAAGCTGGACACGATCGACAAGCGGGTGTCCGAGATCCGGGAGCTGTCCTTCGAGAAGCCGACCCTGTTCAGGGAGTGCCCCGAGTCGGTGGTGCGCTACGAGCTCATGGAATCAATCGCCGAGGAGTCGTCGAAGGAGGAGCTGGAGGCCGACGACAAGCTACTGCAAGCGCTGGGCCTCATCGAGCCGGACGAGGACCTTGAGGAAATCCTTACCGATGTCTACACCGAGCAGGTTGCCGGGTTCTACGATACCGAGTCCAAGAGCGTCACCATCGTGGAAGGCAAGAGCACCGGGAGCGTCATGGACGAGGTAACCATGGCGCACGAGATCACCCACGCGCTTCAGGACCAGCAGTTCAACCTGGAGGAGCCCCCGCTGGAGAACGACGACTACAACGGCGACAACGACCTGGCGGTGCTGTCCCTGGTGGAAGGCGACGCCATGACGACGATGCTGAAGTACGCGCGGGAGTACGTGGATATCGCCAAGCTGATGGAAGAGGAGCTGACAGGCTCCGAGGTGGCGTCGGAGGAGCTGGAGGACGCCCCGCCCTACATCCAGAGGAGCCTGATGTTCCCCTACCAGGAAGGAATGCTTTTCGTCACGGCCCTGGAGAAAAGCGGCGGCAAGCCCGCCGTCGACGACGCATTCCGGGACCCCCCGCTCGCAAGCGAGCAGATAATGCACCCCGAGAAGTACATCGATGGCGGCGACGGCCCCCGGGAAGTGCCACTTTCCGACATCGCCGGCTCGCTTGGAGACGGTTGGGAGATGATAAACGAGGACTGCATGGGCGAGTTCGACGTCAACGTGTGGTTCGAGCAGTACTCCGGGCTCATCGCCTCGGTGAACGCGGCCGGGGGCTGGGGAGGCAACTCCATCCAGTACTACCAGGGGCCGGGGGACGACTACGTGTTGATAAACATGTTCGCCTGGGACACCCCCGGGGACGCTGAGGAGTTCTCAGGCGGGTACGCCGAGCTGCTGGAAGACCGCTTCGAGGACGAGCTGAAGGAGGTAGAGCGCGACTCCACGCGGTTCGTGCTCGAGGCTGACGGCGAGCTCTTCTACTGCGCGGTCGTGGGGGACCGGACACTGTGCGTGCAGGCGCCCGACCAACAGGCGCTCGACACCGCGCTGGAGAACTTCCCCGAGTACCCGTGAACACGTTAAGGTTAAGGGGCTAGACCCGACAGTTGCAGAAAGGCGGTGAGCCGGCGATGAAGACGACGATAATGCTCTGCGACTACGCCGAGGCGCTCGGGGGTAAGCTCTACATCATGGGCGGGGGATGGACCATGTGCCCGCCCGGCCCCCGCAACATGGCTGTCGCCCTCCGGATACTGGTGCCGTGGAGCGATACCAACAGGAGGCACCGGCTGGGCCTATTCCTGCAGGACGAGAGCGGTAACACCATCTCACTGGGGGACCCGCCGCGGCCGGTCGAACAGGTGGGCGACTTCGAGGTGGGCAGGCCCCCGGGCGTCCCCCAGGGGACCGAGATCGATTTCTCCGCGGTGTTCAACTTCTTCGGCCTGCCCCTGGAGCCTGACAGGGGATACCGGTGGCAGCTCGAGATTGACTCGGAGCCTGCCGATTCGGTATCGTTTCGTACCAGCCCCAAGTAGGTGTCAGCAACTGTCAGGCGACGATAGGAGGTATATAATGAGACGCTTTACCCGCCTCAACCGCTCCCGGGTCATAATAATCTTCAACGATTGCACCATAAACGGCACCGGGGACCTGTCCATCGAGAACGAGGCCGAGATCGACGTCGAGATCCTCGAGGAGCAGAAGCCCCTGGTCATCAGAGGCGCGTTGGACGCGCTGGCACAGGTCCTTCGCCCGGTCGCAGCGAACGCGCTGGGCGCTCTGGGGGTCATCACCAGGGCAGACCTGGAAGCGCTCCACGAGCGGACCATGGTGCTGGAGGAAGCAAAGCCGGCCGCCGGGAAGCCCGCGGGAAAAGCCGGTAGGAAACCAGCAAAGAAAGCCGCGAAGAAGCCGGCGAAGAAGGCATCCAAGAAGGCGTAGGGAGGGTTCAGGCCTTGCAGACACCGGTTTTGTCTGACTGCCGTTTGTTTACGAGAGAGGGGTCAGGCCTTGCAGACACCACTCATCTTCTCTGACATCGCTATAAGGCCTTACCCCACCTCTTGGCCTTATCAACACCGCTATAAGGCACAGGTGACCCCACTGGTTGGCGGTTTTGTGTAACCGCCGCTTGTTTACGAGGGAGGGTTCAATCGACGCTCTCGGTGCTTCACCGCATTTATGGGACGGAACAGTAGCCAACGCTGCCGGAGAGGGTGGACAAGACTGCTCACAGCAGCGGATTTGAAACAAGCACTCCGCGGACTTCTTGCCCGTCGGTCAGGTCTTCGGTTATGAGGACTCTCGCGTCGGCAGTTATCGCCGCGGATATTATTAGAGAGTCCCAGAAGGAGAAGCCGTGTCTCGCCTGGATGTCGATCGCGTCCAGGACGTCATCAACCCCGATCACCACCACTCCCCACTTTGAGAAGTCGCTGACCTTCCTCCTTGCCTCTTGAAGTGGGAGTGGCTTCGGAACCTTCCTTGTGACGGCGTTGTAGAATTCCTGCAGGACCTGGGTGCTGATTACGCCGAGCCCGGAAACCCAGAGGTCAGAGACTATGTCCTTGGCCT
>JAHIPE010000027.1 GCA_018894655.1 Actinomycetota bacterium | reverse complement strand
GACCCCGTTGTTGCGTTTTATGCTAGGAGGCGATGTCCTTTCGCTGGAAGAACCAGAGGGACGCGGCGAAGCAGGCGGCGCCGAAGGCGAGCAAGAACAGCACGTCCCAGAGGGGCACGGTGCCGCTGTCCAGCACCTTCAATGGGTTGTAGTAGTGGAAGACGGTGAAGTATCCGAGCTTCTCGAGTGATTGGGAGGATGTAGCGGCGAAGTGCATCATGTATAAGCCGAGCGTAACCCCCACCGAGGCCATCACCGCCCACCTGGGCTGGTGGAGTGCTGTGGAGAACAGTATCGAGTATCCCGCTATTGACACAAGGAGCGCTATTGCCACCGGCAGGTAGGCAAGGTACCCGGAGTACGACACGTCGATGCCGAACGCGGACCCCAGGGCGAGCACCGAGAGGACGGTAATGAGGACCAGGCCGACTATGCCTGCCAGGAGTACCGCCGCCTTGCTGGTGAGCATCTTCCATCTCTCTATCGGCTGCGCCAGCAGCAGTTCCAGCGTCCCGTCGCCCAGCTCTCCGGCCACCATTCCGCAGGCGAACGAGAAGACGAACGCCCCGACGATTATCACGAACATGAGGCCCAGGAACTCCATGGTCATGAAGTTGTTAAAAGAGGCGAGATCGATACTCTCTACCCCGAAAAAGCGGGCCATCGACTCAGGGTACTTGTCCATCATCTCCTGGAAACCGGTCATCTTCTGAAAGCTCGGGAACATCGCGGTCAACATCAGGACATACGCCACCAGCGCCCCGGCGTACACCAAGGCGCCCTTCCAGCGGTCGCTTATCGTCTTGCGCACCAGGTTCCAGTTCACGAGCCATCACCCGCTCCCCCACGCCCATAGAACTCCAGGAACACGTCCTCGAGACTTGCGTGGCCGACGCTGAAGTCGGCGACCTCGTACTGCGCGATCGTTCTCAGGAGCGGGTTCATATCTCCCCTCAGCTTGAGCTGCACCTTGTTGCCCGCCCACTCCAAATCGGTCACACCCGGGAGTTCACCCAGGTCCTCCGGCACTTCCCCTGAGAAGATTATCTCCACGTTCCTGAGCCGCTTGTTCCTCAGGTCCTCTATCCTCTCGGTCCCCACCAGGTGTCCTTCCCGTATCACGCCCACCCGGTCGCATATCTTCTCTACCTCGGGAAGGTTGTGGGAGGAGAAGAGAACGGTGGAGCCGTCCTCACGGTACTCGTTCAGTATCTCGTAGACGGTCTGCTGAACCAGGGGGTCGAGGCCGTTGGTGGGCTCGTCCATGATGAGCAGGGGGGGCTTCTTCATGAGCGCGAGGATGAGCGCCAGCTTCTGCTTCATGCCCCGCGAGTAGCCGCTTACCTTCCGGTCGGTCTCCAGCCCCAGGCACTCCGCCAGGCGGAAGCCCTCCTGGCAGCCGTGGTCGTTGAACCTGGCTATGAACCGGATGTGGCTCTCGCCGGTCATCCGCTCGTACAGGGGCGCGTCTCCCGGGAGGTAGCCCACCTCCGCGTTCACCGATACGCTCTCCTTCCAGGCGTCCAGTCCCAGCACCGTGGCCGTTCCACTATTTGGGCGTAGCATTCCCATTAGGAGCCGCAGCGTGGTCGTCTTCCCGGCGCCGTTGGGCCCCAGGTAGCCGAACAACTCGCCCTCGAACACCTCGAGGGCCAGCTCCTCCACCCCCACGACCTTGCCGTAGTACTTTGTCAGTGATTCAGTTGCTACCACGCTGGTTGTCATTCGTCCTTCCTCACTTCATCGGCGGGCATCTGTCTCTCATCCCTCACTCGTGCTCTCGCGGGCGACCGCCTCGCTGAACTCCTTTTCCACAGTCTCCACAGAGCCCTTCGGAGCCCCCAGCATCCGGCTACGGTGCCACTTATAGGGTTCTACTCTCCCCTCGCGGTGTCAAGTCTATCCCGGTTTCTGCTATAATCCAGGCCAAGGACGGCGTTCCAGCCGTAACCGGGAGAGGGCACTGGTTTTTGAGTGCCTGCCCGGATACCTGCTCAACCTATAACGATGCGATTTCGGGGGTAACGATGGTAAAGAGATTCCGGTGGCCGCTGGCGCTACTCCTCTGTGGGGCGCTGGCGCTGGCGACCGTGGCGACCGGGTGCGACACGGCGACAACTGAGGCCAGGGAGTTCATGGAACAGGGAGACGTCATCCTCTCGGGGCTCGGCCTGAAGATCGACAGCATGTTCGAAGGGGCGTGGGGACTGTCCAACGAGATCGCGGAAGGAAAGATAGCCAGCGGCAGCCGGTACGAGAGCGCGGCGGTCTTCGTCAGTGCCGACAACGACGAGTACAAGCGCCAACTCGACAACGCGAAGGGTGAGTTCGAGAAGATACTGAAACTCGACGGGATGGACGACTACGCGGAGTACGCGCAACTACGCCTGGATTCGATCGAGAACGCTTACAGGTTCTCGGACGCGTTATCGGCCACGCTTGACGACATCAGCGGGGTCGTCGTCAGAATCGAGTCCGGTGAACTGGCCGGCGGTGAGGCGATAGCCACGGAGCTTGACCAAGTGCTCCTCGTATTGCAGGAGAAAGACAAGGAAATATCCGCCGAGGCCGCCGCGCTTCTGGGGAAGGCCGGGAAGCTCAAGGAAGATAAAGAGCTCTAGCCGCCTGAGTCCCTTTCCCTTACCTTACCTTACGCCGGCGGGGTCTCCTGGTGAATCGCGCTGAGACGGTGCCCCCGGCGGTCAGTGGCGGAAGTGCCTTCGCCCGGTGAACACCATGGCCATCCCGTGCCGGTCGCAGGCGGCAACGACCT
>JAHIPE010000188.1 GCA_018894655.1 Actinomycetota bacterium | reverse complement strand
GGCGGTGACGCCGGTTCCCACCCCGGCTCCCACCCAGCGGTTGCGGGTCAGGGCCTCGAGGGTCCTCTGGAGCCTCCCGCCGGCGAGGATCTGGAACCCCTCGCTCATGAGAGACATACTGAACATAAAGATGGCCAGGCCCCCCAGGAGCCCAATCGCTATCCACATCTTGCCCCCTGCGGCCGGTGCGCTACCCTGGTCTGGTGGCGGGCCTCCCGCCCGCATATACTTTCGTTACTCCCGGGCAAACTCCTTCGGGGAAAATGGCCTCTCTTAGTACCCCGCTCCATAAATACGCTTGCATTCGAACGTCGATGCATCCGCACCTGCTGCGTTCCGTTCCCTCGCGGTACTCACAGAGTACAGCTCGGTCGCGCGCCTTGCATGAGCGGCGCCTCGGCGCTCTCGATACGACACCGTATTTATGGAACGGGGCACTTAATGGTGGGACAGGTTTCACTCCTTCAGGGGCCTGGCTGTATGGTAAGCCCATCCGTTGCAGACCGCTACCGACTCGGCGGAGTCGTTGGTTATCTTCATGACGTAATGACCGCCGCGCCCGGCCCTGGCGTCCTCGCGCACGTCCGCTTCCAGGTACTCGGTGTCCCCCGGTGGAGCTAGAAAATCAATGCTTACATGTATGGCCATGGCCATGGTGCCGTCGGAGTTGGCGGCGGCGCCGAACGTCGCGTCGGCGAGAGCGAATATCGCCCCCCCGTGGACCAGCCCCATGAAGTTGAGGTGCTCGCGGGTCAGCTTCATCCGGGAGACGGCGTGGCCGCTCTCGATGAGCACGAACTCGATTCCCAGCGACGAGGCGAAAGGATCCGAACGGATAATCGCAGCCGCTTCATCCATGTCCATGTCGCTCAACTGCCTGCTACTCCTTAAGACAGGAAAACCCCGCGCGCCGGCGGGGTTTTCCCGGCATCTTGAAGCTTCCGCTCTACGGCTTCTTGAGGTTCAACATCTCGCGGGTCTCGTCCGGCGTGGCCACCTCGCGGTCCGCGAGCCTGGCTATCTCGGCCGCCTTCTTGACCTGCTCCCAGGAGCCCTCGGCGAGCTTGCCCTTGCTTATCCAGATGTTGTCCTCGAGGCCGACCCGGATATGGCCGCCCTGAGGCGCCGAGTGCATGGCGCCGGCGAACTGCGCCGGGCCCACCCCGCAGGTGCTCCAGGTCGCGTCCTCGGGGATGGTATCCAGGAACATGGCGAAGTTGCGGGTGGAGAACGGCATTCCACCCAGGACGCCCCATACGAACTGGAAGTGTAGTGGCTCCTCGAAGACGCCTTGCGGCTGGATGAAGAGCACGTTGTACAGCCCGCCCATATCGTATATCTCAAGCTCGGGCTTGGTCCCCGCTGCCTTCATGGCTTCGGCGTAACGTACCAGCATCCCGAACGTGTTCTGGAACACCATCTCGAAGATCACCTTATGCTCTTTCCAGTCGCCCACCGCGAAGTTCATGGTGGCGGTGTTGAGGGAAGCCATCTCCGGCTTGAACTCCTCCACCACCGCTATTCTCTCGTCCTCACCGGCGCCGATGCCGATGGCGGTGCTCAGGTTGATGCATATGGGGCACTCCTTCCGGATGCCCTCGACTATCCCCCCCAGGATTTCGAGGTCGGCGGTGGCGAAGCCGTGCTCTGGGTCGCGGGCGTGGATGTGAACTATCGACGCGCCGTTCTCGTAGCATTTAACCGCCTCGGTGACGAACTCGTCCCTGGTGTAGGGGACGTTGGGGTTCTGGTTCCTCATTGTCGCCGCCCCGGCCAGTGCCGCGGTAATGATCACCTTGTCGTGCTTTGCTGCCATCAGGAACCTCCTCAGATTTGAGTGCCAACTAAAAACAAAGTATTTTATAACACAAACTCCGCCAAATTGACACATCGGCGGCGGTCGCCGGGAAACGGAAGCTGAACGGGAGGGCGGGCCGCGCGTTCTTCTTGTTATCACGTAACGTTATAATGATAACCGAACCCTTGGCTCCTACAGGAATCAAGGCCCGGCGGGCGATTCACCATGAGGAGTGATGCAGTTGACCGGTTCCACCGGCCTTTCCGACAACGCAATAACGGTACTGGAGAAACGTTACCTCGCGCGTGACGCCGAGGGGCGGCCGGTTGAGACGCCCCAACAGATGTTCGAGCGCGTCGCCCGTGCGGTGGCCGAAGCCGACCGGCCGTTTCGCGGAGAGGAAGGCGTTTCGGGTTCCTTCGAGATCTTCTTGGAGATCATCACGAGCCTGGAGTTTCTACCCAACTCGCCCACCCTGATGAACGCCGGGCGTGAACTGGGACAGTTGTCCGCGTGCTTCGTGCTGCCGGTGGAGGACAGCATGGAGGACATCTTCGAGGCGGTCAAGAACATGGCCCTGATCCACAAGTCGGGCGGAGGAACGGGCTTCAGCTTCTCCCGCCTGAGGCCCAAGAACGACATGGTGATGTCCACCAGGGGCGTGGCCAGCGGGCCGGTTTCGTTCATGACCGTCTTCGACGCCGCCACCGAGACGGTCAAGCAGGGAGGAACCAGGCGGGGGGCCAACATGGGTGTCCTGCGGGTCGACCACCCGGACATCCTCGAATTTATCCACGCCAAGGAGGAGTACCACCTTCTCAACAACTTCAACATCTCGGTAGCGCTAACCCGGCGGTTCATGGAGGCCCTCTCCGGTGGCGGGTCCTATGACCTGGTCAACCCCAGCACCGGTGAGGTGGCCGGCCGGCTGGACGCACGGGAGGTGTTCGGGGAGATAGCCGCCATCGCCTGGAGTACCGGTGAGCCGGGGCTTATCTTCTTGGACCGCATCAACCAGGCCAACACCGTCCCCGGCCTGGGCGAGATCGAGAGCACCAACCCCTGCGGGGAGCAGCCTCTTCTCCCGTTCGAGTCGTGCAACCTGGGTAGTATCAACCTGGGCCTGCTGGTACGCGGGGAGGGAGGGGAACCGGCGATCGACATGGAGCGCCTGGAGTTCCTGGTCCGGGAGGGGGTTCACTTTCTGGACAACGTAATCGATGTCAGCAAGTTTCCCCTCCGGCGAATAGAGGAGACCACCAGGGCCAACCGCAAGATAGGCCTGGGGGTGATGGGGTTCGCCGATATGCTGATCAAGCTGGGGATCCCTTACGATTCCGACGAGGGGCTCGCCTGCGCGAAAGAGGTGATGTCGTTCGTCTCCCGGGCCTCCCGGGAGGCCTCCGAGTCGCTTGCCGCGGAGAGGGGCCCGTTCCCCAACTTCGACGAGAGCACTTTCGTGCGGGACGGCAGCCCGCCGGTGCGAAACGCCACCACCACCACCATCGCGCCCACCGGCTCCATCAGCATCATCGCGCAGTGCGCGAGCGGTGTCGAGCCGCTGTTCGCGGTGGCCTACGAGAGGAGGGTGCTGGACGGTGAGAGGCTGCTCGATGTCCACCCCGAGTTCCCCGAAGCAGCCCGGAGGTACGGGTTCTCAAGCGACGGGTTGATAGAAAGGGTTGCCTCCCACGGTTGCCTGCGCGGCTTGGAGGGGGTCCCCGAGGAGGTCGCGCGCATCTTCGTCAGCGCTCACGAGGTGACCCCGGAGTGGCACGTCCGGATGCAGGCCGCGTTTCAGGAGTTCACCGACAACGCGGTGAGCAAAACGGTGAACCTGTCCCGGGAAGCCACGGTTGAGGATATCGAGGGGCTGTACCTGCTGGCATACGAGCTTGGCTGCAAAGGGGTGACGGTCTACCGTTACGGCAGCCGGCCCGTACAGGTTCTCTACCGGGGGCACGCAGGGGCCACCGGGGGCTTGAGGCCCCGCGAGCGGCAGAAGGTCACATCCGGGATCACCGCCAAGGAGAAGATCGGGTGTGGCAACCTCTATATAACCGTGAACTCAGACGGCCAGGGGATATGCGAGGTCTTCACCGCCCTGGGACGCGCCGGGGGCTGCCCATCCCAATCGGAAGCGACCAGCCGCCTCATATCCCTGGGCCTGCGCTCGGGGATAGACATAAGCGAGATAGTGGAACAGCTCAGGGGTATACGTTGCCTGTCATCGATAAAGAGGGAAGGCGTAAACGTACTCTCGTGCCCCGACGCCATCGGAAGGGCGATACAGAAATATCTTAAGGCTAACGGCGTTGATATTGTCGAGATCCAGGAGTCGGAGTGCGACATGCGCTGCCCGGAGTGCGGGGCCGCGATGGAGCTGGAGGGGGGCTGTACGGTCTGCCGTTCCTGCGGGTTCTCCCGCTGTGGCCCTTCCTGAGTGGCGCCCGTCCCCACTGCCGTCTGAGTGTTGCAACATCCCTATGGCCCTTACCAATTGCTACTAACGGTTTCCGTCTTTGTACCATGAAGACGTCTGTTTGGCTCGACTCGGCCACGCCCATAAACTTCTGTAAGGCCTGGGCCCATGAACTGTTGTAAATTCGATTTGTCCAAAGTTGCTGCCTACCAGCCAGAGTGGATAGACTTTGCAAGCGTCCCATTCTCCTGGTAAATGTTATCTCAAAGCATTAAGCTTTATTTCAAGGCATGGACACAGAAAAAAGATCAAGATTCAAATCTGACATATTTGGCCAGCCGGAAGCGCTTCTAGCCTTACTCCGGGAAGGGAAGGCGGAGGCTGAGTCTGCTGCCAGGGCATTGATGAAGCGACGTCCCCGTTTTGTCTACCTGGTGGGCCGGGGAAGTTCAGAGAACGTGGGTCGCTACGCCCAATACCTGCTGGGAGAGAAATTGGGTATACCCGTGGCCCTGGGAAATCCTTCCCTTTTCACCCACTACTTACGACCCCCGGACCTTAAAGAAGCGGCGGTTATCGCAATCTCCCAGTCTGGGCAGTCACCGGATATATGCTCTGTCATCGAGGAGGGAAGACGACAGGGTTCACTGACCGTGGCCATAACCGACAACCCGGACTCGCCACTCGGGGATGCCGCACAGCAGGTGTTGGCGGTTCGAGCAAAGGAGGGAACTGTTGCCGCCACCCAGACATACTCAAACTCCCTGGCCGCGATTTCGCTTCTTGCAGTGTGCATTAGGGGAGATAAATCAATAGCCGCTGAGCTTGAGGCAGCCCCCGAAAAAATGTCGGATGTCCTTGGCCGATCCGACGAGATAGAGGAAGCCGCACGGAAGTGGGCGAGTGGCGACAGGGCCTTCGCTCTTGGCAGGGGATACAACTACGGAACAGCCCACGAGATTGCTCTTAAGCTCAAAGAAGTTTGCTACCTTCTTGCCCACCCCTATTCCTCCGCGGAGTTTCTGCACGGCCCGGTTGCCGTAGTTGAAAAGGGACTTCCGATTCTTCTTATCGCCCCCAAGGGCGCAGTCTCCGGCGAGATGCCTTCCCTTCTTGAAAGGCTGGATGGTTGTGGGGCAACTGTTCTTGTGATCACCAATGATGAGAGGTTAAAAAAGGGTAAAATCATTAGAATACCGGACTGCAAGGAGTGGGTTTCGCCGCTGGTGACTGTGGTTCCGGGACAGCTTCTAGCGCTTCATATTTGCAACTTGAAAGGCATCAACCCGGATAGACCCAGGGGACTTGAGAAAGTCACCCGAACCTGGTAGCGCCTGATTATTATACCGTTCGTAATATGTGTACATCTGTGTACACACACCCACGTCCTCTACTTCAGATTCTCAAGGGATGTTGAACCAACAAAGGAGTAACAGTGACTCTTCTGTCCCATCCCGAGAGAGCCTTCCGTAGATTTCGTAGCCCG
>JAHIPE010000187.1 GCA_018894655.1 Actinomycetota bacterium | reverse complement strand
GCCTCCGCGGCGGAGATACCGGTAAACCTCGGGTGGTTGTAGGAGTGGTTCCCGAACTCGTGGCCGTCATCGGCCATCCGGCGCACCATCTCGGGGAAACTCTCGGCGAACTGCCCGGTGATGAAGAACGTCGCCTTCACCCCCGCCGCCTCCAGCGTTTCAAGGATCGCCGGTGTATGTTCGGCGCCCGACCCCCCGTCAAACGTCAGGGCGATCCTGTTGGCGGACGTGCTGCCCCTGGAGACCTCCCCATACCCCAGTGACTGCGCCAGCGCGACCCTGTCAACGCGCCTCCACCCCGGCAGCGCCGACCGTACCCACGCCTCCAGCCCGCCAAGGGCCTCCGCGGCCTCCTCAGGCAACAGTATCACGGGGATTGAACTCGCGCCCGGCTCGCCCGGCGGGGAGCTATCATCTCTGCCTGCAGGAGAGCAACCAACCAGGCCCACCACGAGCAGAAACACGACAACGGTAGCTACGGGCAGGCGTGTACCGTTCGAAAGATGTGTACACCTGCCAAGCGCTGAGGCGATGGAGCGGGCTATCTGCATGACCTGGAGAAACTGCCTTCCCCTCTTCATGCGCTGCCGTACCTTTCCTGCTAAGGCCGCTGCCATCCCTGGCTGTGGACCACGTGGATGAGGTGCCTGGCGCGGGAGACCGCCACGTACTGGTTCGACCTGCTACAGTAGGGCTCGCCTCCGTCGACATCGCAGAAGATCACCACGTCCGACTCCAGCCCCTTCGCCCTGTGGAGGCTCGAGAAACCGATTGTCCCTTTCCTGATCGGGGGCTCGAAGTCCACCAGGGGATAGCCGGCAACCCTGCCGACCCCCGCCAGGCAAGACCTCGACCTCTTGTGGGAGGAGACGATAAGGATCCGGGTCGAGTCCAGCTTCTTGTTCCTGGTAAGCCTCTCCACTATCTCCTCGATAATGGGGACCTGGTCCAGGGCCCGCCCGTAGGCGTGATACTGCACTCTCTCGCCTTTCAGGCAGCCTTCGAAGCAATCGATCGCAACCGAGCCCAGCTTGCAGGTGATGTCCCTTATCGCTTGCGTGCTCCTGCAGTTTATCTTCAGCTCAAAGGGCGCTGCCTCGAATGGGAACTTCAACTCCTTGCCGTAGATGTTCTGCTGCTCGTCGTAGAAGATATAGAAGATATCAAGCCCGCCGGGGTCCAGCAGCCCCATGGCGGCCTCGAGCCACTCGTAGCGGAAATCCTGGCCCTCGTCCACCAGTATGCAGTCGAACCGGTGCGGCAGGCGACCTATCGCCTCCTCGAGGATCTCCGGTGCGACCACCTCGTAGAAGCGCTGGCGCTCACCAGGCGTGTCCGCGGAGGGTTCGGCAAACTCCAATCCCGCCTCCCTCGCGTACTCCTCGCAGAGCCGGTGGAAGTTGCTTACCTTCACCTGCTCCATACCCCTTTCCGCCCAGAGCGAGAGGAGTTCCCCCAGGGGCTGGTTGTAGCAGAGCACCAGGACCCGCGCGCCACTGCCGGCGAAGCGCCTGGCCTTCTCCATCAGGAGCTGTGTCTTGCCGGTGCCGGCGTACCCCTTGAAGAGGGCCCGTTTCAGGTCCGGTATGGCCCCCAGGATCCTGCACTGCTCCCTGGTAAGCCTTATGAACTGGCCGCGCTCCTCCTCGAAACGTGCCCAGAGAGGCCGTGTCACGTTGTAGTGGGCAAGCAGCACGTTTGAGAGTAAAGCCTGGTACTCGTTTTCCTTGAAGCCCCTCGAGCCTTTCTGTTTGTGCCTCCAGTGCCCGAAGATGTCATCGATCCTCCCCGCGACTCTCTTCCCGTCCCTTCGGTCCATGACGATCTTCGCGTTCGCCTCGGGTAAGCGCTGCCTGTCGGGGGCGGCGCAGTCAGGGAAGGCGACCGCGTATCCGTAGGTGATTGGGAGCTCCCCTTTCCACTCGCCCCCGAAGACCCTTTCTTCCTTGATCTTTCTTACCAGAGTGAACATGTTCTCCCTCGCCTGGTGGAAGGGGTTGGGGATCTCGTGGGTATTGCCGCCGTGGTCGGTGGACAGCCACCTGTTCTTGCTCGGGACCCTTCTCACCTCGCCACCCTTGACCTCTATGACCAGAAGCCCCCTGTCCTTATGGATCACCAGGAAATCAGCCTCGCCGATCTTCAGGGTGTCGGAGGGTTCGAGCGTAAGGAGTTCTAT
>JAHIPE010000026.1 GCA_018894655.1 Actinomycetota bacterium | reverse complement strand
GGACAGGGTGAGAAAAGCCGTAGAGGCGGTCGGTGAGGCGGCACGAGGGCTGACCGGTTTTCAAACGGCTTTAATAATAGGACTTCTGCTGCTCCTGGCGGCCGGCGGTGTGCTCTCCTACGTTCGGTCACGGCCAAGGCCGGTCGAGGTAAAGGAGGTCAATGCCGGTGAAGACTCGCCGGAGGAACGACGGCTGACTGTGCACGTGGCGGGAGCGGTTGTTAATCCGGGGCTCTACAGTCTGAAGGAGGGCTCGAGGGTATCCGACGCGGTGGCGGAAGCGGGGGGTTCGGCGCCCGACGCCCTGCTGGATGACCTCAACCTCGCGGCAAGAGTCAAGGACGGGCAGAAGGTCCTTGTTCCCCGTGCCGCCGGAAGCGCTGCTGACGGCTCCGGTGAGACGCAGGGGCAGTCAGGCTCGCCCGGGTTGGTCAATATAAATACCGCTACCGCGGTCCAACTCGAGGAACTGCCCGGTATAGGGCCTTCGCTGGCCCAAAGAATAATTGACTACCGCCGCAAGAACGGCACGTTCTCGTCGATCGAGGAGATAGACAACGTCGAGGGTATAGGCCCCAGCAAGATGGAGAGCCTCCGGGACCTTGTTACAATCTGAGTTGCGCCGAGCACTCTACCTGAGCTGTCTCTGTGCTACGGTTACCGGCATTCTGCTGGGCAGGTACTCGCCGCCGCTGGCCCTTATTGCCATTATTTCAGTGCTGGCGGGGCTTACGGCGGGCATGTCCCTGGTGTTCCCGGGGTGGTGGAAGGCCATCGTCGTTCCCGGAGCGTTCATGGCGCTCGGGGCGTTCCTCATGTTTCTGGCCGCGTCGGGCGCCCGGGGCGGAATACTACCCCGCCTGGCTCTCGATAAAACTTCGGCAACCGTAACAGGCCAGGTTGTTTCAACGCCGCACAGGGCCGGCGATTGCCTGTATTTCTTCGTTGAAGCGGCGGCGGTGGAAACCGGGGCGAGTTGCTGGGAAACCGGGGAGAGGGTCCTTGTCAGGACGGTCGTGAACGGTGACGCAGGCGGGGTGTTCTCAGGGGTCCGGGTGGAGGTTCGGGGACGCCTGCGGCATGAACAGGATAACCCCGGCTGGCTTCTCGATAAGGGTGCGGCGAGCATCCTCGAGTCACCGCTCTCCGGCATAAAGGTTGTCGGTGGGGCCGACATCGTCTCCAGGTGGGTCCACCAGTCTCGAAACTGGATGACAGGGGCGTATGGACGCTTGTTCAGAGAGCGCGTAGCGGGGTTCATCGAAGGCGTGACACTGGGCAGGAAAGACAACCTTGACCCCGGGATAATGAGTGACCTGCGCGCCTGCGGGCTATCGCACATCGTTGCGGTATCGGGGTTGCACGTGGCAGCGGTGGTCGCCCTCGTCCTTGCGGCCGCGTCCGCTCTGGGGGCGGGAAGGCTCTCGCGACTGATCCTGGCCTGTGCGGCGGCGATGTTCGTGGTGGCCCTCGCCGGTTTTCGGCCGTCCGCCTTGAGGGCATCGGTAATGGCGGGCCTCTGCTTTGGTGGCATGCTCCTCGGGAGGAAGAACGACCCGCTGAACGGCCTCTGCCTGGCGGGATTCCTGCTTATGTTCGCAAACCCCAGGGCGCTGTTCGACCCGGGGTTCCAGTTCTCGTTTGCCGCGACTCTTGGAATCGTTATCGCAATGCGCTCGAGTGCCCGGAAAGGCCGGACGATTATGCTTGTCGCGGTATGCGCCGGGGCACAACTGGGGATCATACCCATGATGCTATCGAGGGGCGAAGGTGTGCCGGTGACCGCTATAGCGGCGAACCTGGCGGTGGTGCCCCTCGTGGGCCCGCTGATGGCCTCGGCCTGGGGCGCCTGCCTTCTCTCGGCGCTGACGCCGACTGGTGGAAAGCTCCTTGCGGTTGTGCCGGAGGCACTGTCACGCCTCATCATATCTATCGCCGGGTTGCTGTCGAAGGTGCCCGGCGCGGGTGTAGGCGGCGCACTGTCCATTGCGGCGCTTGTGCTGTACGTCTCGGGGCTGGTTGCGCTGGTTGTCCGGGTCAGGGAGCGCCGCAGCGTGTTTGGACCACTGGTGGCGGTTACCTGCTCGGTGTTGCTCGCCGTCGCCCCGATGTTCATCGCCGTCGCCTTCCGGAGCCCGAACAGCATCACCGTCCTGGACGTCGGGCAGGGCGACGCGATACTGATACGGGACCGCTCCGGGGCCGTAGTGCTCATCGACGGAGGCCCGGATGAACGCCAGGTAACCGCCAAGCTGAGGTCACGGGGGGTACGGAAGATAGACGTGATGGTCTCGAGCCATCCCCACGCCGACCACATCACCGGCCTGGTGGGGGTCATAGGGGAGTTTCCGGTCGGGCTTCTGATCGACTCCGGGGTGAGGGCCGAGACCTCCGCCTGTGAGGAACTGCTGGAAGCCGCCCGGCTAAAAGGGGTTTCCCACCGGGTGGCCCGGGAGGGCCAGGTAATCGAGGTATCGCCGCACCTGAGGCTGGAGGTCGTCTTCGAGCCGGAACTCTCGCCGGAAAGGGAGAACCTCAACAACTGCTCGGTGGTGATCATGGTCCACCTGGACGGCGCGAAAGCGCTCCTGACCGCGGACCTGGAGAAGGAGGGCCAGCTCGTTATGCTGGGCCTTTACCCCGATCTCTCCTGTGACATCCTCAAGGTGCCCCACCAGGGTGCCTTGGACGCGGCCCTGCCGGAGCTGGTCGAATCCGCCGACCCGGCGCTGGGTGTCATATCGGTGGGGGAGGGTAACACCTACGGCCATCCGTCGGAGCAGCACCTGGAGATGCTGGAGGAGAGGGGCGTCAGGGTTCTCAGGACCGACCTGGTGGGTGATATAGAGATATCAGTGGACAGTGGTAGAATCGGGGTGGCCGCAGGCGGGGGATGAAAGATGGCCCAGAAACGCGTAAACAGCATAGATGATCTCGAGAGCGTCTACTACATGTACGGCGACGAGGATCTGTTGATGGAGGAGTCGTTGAAGCGGCTCCGCAACCTCTTCTCCGGGGAGGCGGACGCCGACTTCAACCTCGAGGTCCTGGACGCCGCCGAAGCCGGGGCCGAGCTGATAATCGACTCCGCACAGACGTTGCCCATGATGGCGGCGCGACGCCTGGTGATAGTGCGCGATGTGGATAAGCTCTCGAAGAAGGAGCAGGATATACTGGTCTCCTACCTGGAAAGCCCCAACCCAGAGACCACGCTGGTCCTTATCTCCCGTTTTCCGCAACCCGGGATGACGAAAGATGCCTCCAAGATCAAGCGCGTCGAGAGCTCCCCCCTGTTCAAGAAGGTAAAGGCCGACGGCGAGGTCTTGAAGTTCTCGATGGGGAGGCAGGGACGCCAACAGAAGATCGGGGAGTGGGTGGACGACGAGTTCAAGAAGCGGGGCAAGCGTACCCTGAAGCCGGCGAGGGACCTGCTCCTGGAGATGGTGGGCAGGGAACTCCGTGACCTGGAGGACGCGGTCGAGCGCATATGCCTGTTCGCGGCCGATGACGACGTTATCAGCGTGGAAGTGGTACGCAGGGTAGTCATCCCCTCGGGGGAGCAGGGGATATTCGAGCTCATCGACGCCGTAGCCGACCGGCGCAGGGACATCTCGTTGTACATGTTGAACAGGCTGATACGCCAGGGGGAAAGCCCACAGAGGATATTCGGCCTGCTACTGCGGCAGTTCCGCCTTGTCGCCAGGATCAAGGCGCTCGCCCCGGAACGCGACAGCGGGGCTATCGCGTCCGACCTGGGTATCCCGCCTTTCGTGGTGGGCAAGTGCATAAAGCAGTCCAGGAGGTTCTCAGCTTATTCACTCCGTGACCTGTTCGGTGAGTTCAAGTCGGCCCAGTTGGAGCTCTACTCCTCCGGGTACCTGGAAGATAAGGAGTACCGGTGCTCGGTGCTGGAGAACCTGATATTCAAGATAGTGGGGTAAGGGCTTACATCTCGTTCAGGATGTGCGACATGCGGGACTTCTTGTTGGCCGCCTTGTTCTTGTGGATAACTCCCTTGGAAACAGCCTTGTCCAGCGAACGTGCGGCATTTCTGTAGACCTCGCGGGCCTCATCGACGTCACCCGATTGGCTGGCCGCCTCGAACTTCTTGATTTCAGTTTTAAGGGAGCTCTTCACCGCCCGGTTGCGCTCCCGTTGCTTCTCGGATAGCCTCAGCCTCTTCAGTTGCGACTTTATTATGGGCATAACCACTTCCTTTGTTTGCTTGAGAGATTTTAGCACAGCCGATATTTGATGTCGAACCATCGCCCGCGCGGATGCCGGCAGCGAGAGCCGAACGTCGCCCCGGGGAGCCGCGTGGTTCCATCTGCTATCATATCTGCCGGGAGGTGTACGCGCTGGACCCGAAAAGCATCAGGAACTTCTGTATCATCGCGCATATCGATCACGGGAAATCGACGCTGGCGGATCGGTTGATGGAGCTTACCGGGGCAATAGAGCCGGGCGGCCAGCACCCGCAGTTCCTCGACCGAATGGAGCTGGAGAGGGAGCGGGGCATAACCATCAAGGCACAGGCGGTCAGGCTTTCCTACAGTGACGGGGAGACAGAGTACGAGCTGAACCTGATCGACACCCCCGGCCACGTCGACTTCAACTACGAGGTCTCCAGGACACTCGCCGCGTGCGAGGGTGCCATCCTGCTGGTGGACGCGGCACAGGGGGTGGAGGCGCAGACCATTGGAAACCTCCACCTCGCCCTGGAGAATGACCTGGTTATAGTGCCGGTGGTCAACAAGGTGGACCTTGTTACCGCTGAGCCGGAGCGGGTCCGGGAAGAGGTCGTTGAGATTCTAGGGGTGAGCCCCGAAGAGTTGCTCTTCTGCTCGGCAAAGACGGGAGAGGGCGTCCTGAGGGTACTGGAGGCGGTCGTGGACAGGATACCGCCCCCCGCCGGCTCCCCGGACGATCCGCTGAGCGCGCTGGTGTTCGATTCGTCGTATGACCCCTACAGGGGTGTCGTCTCCTTCATACGGGTGGTGTCCGGCGTCCTCACCATGGGGATGGACGTGAAGATGATGGGGGAGGGGAGCAGGATCCAGGTGGAATCCCTTGGTTACCTCACGCCGGACGGGTACCCAGCCGAGCAGCTTGAGGCCGGGGAGGTCGGGTTCGTTGCGACCGGGACCAAGGACGTCTCCAGGCTGGGTGTAGGTGACACCCTGACCTCGTTCACCGGTGGGTCGGAGTCACCGCTCCCCGGGTACAAGAGGCCCAAGCCGGTCGTGTTCGCTGGCCTCTACCCGGTGGAAAACAATGGCCATGAGCCGCTACGCAACGCTCTTGCAAAGCTCAGGCTGAACGACTCCTCTTTCGATTATGAGCCGGAAAGCTCAAATACCCTGGGGTTTGGTTTCAGGTGCGGCTTTCTCGGGTTGCTCCACATGGACATTGTGAGGGAGAGGCTGGAGCGCGAGTACGACCTCGACCTCATAGTGACCGCTCCGAACGTCGTGTACCGGGTGACCGACAAGGAGGGGAAAGTCTTCACGGTCAACAACCCATCGGAGATGCCTCCCACAAACGAGGTGGTCAGGGTAGAGGAGCCTTACGTGTCGCTTCTTATCATCACACCGGGGGAGATGGTGGGGCCGGTGATGGATCTGTGCCAGCACAGGCGCTGCACCTACAAAGACATGGTCTACATATCCAGCAACAGGGTGGAGATCTCATACATGATGCCCCTGGCTGAGATGGTATCCGGGTTCTACGACCAGCTCAAGAGCCAATCACGCGGCTACGCGTCACTGGACTACGAGCTGGAGGATTACCGTGAAGGTCCGCTGGTGAAGCTGGAGATCCTGGTGCACGGGGAAGTCGTTGACGCCTTCTCGAGTATCGTGCCAAGGGAGAGCGCGCAGGGGAGGGGCCGGAAGCTCGCCAAGAAGCTGAAGGAAAAGATACCCAGGCAGCTTTTCGAGCTTGCCATACAGGCGTCGGTGGGGGGCCGGATAATCGCCCGGGAGACGATTCCCGCCAGGAAAAAGGATGTGACCGCCAAGTGTTACGGCGGGGATATAACCCGCAAGCGCAAGCTGTGGGAGAAGCAGAAGGCGGGCAAGAGAAGAATGAAGATGGTGGGGAAGGTGGAGATACCACAGGAAGCGTTCGTGACGATGATCACGACCGATGACAGTTTATCTTAACCGTTCGCGGCTTCCCCGTGCGCGTTAAGTGCCCCGTTCCATAAATACGGTGTCGTATCGAGAGCGCCGAGGCGCCGCTCATGCAAGGCGCGCGACCGAGCTGTACTCCGTGAGTACCGCGAGGGAGCGGAACGCAGCAGGTGCGGATGCATCGACGTTCGAATGCAAGCGTATT
>JAHIPE010000186.1 GCA_018894655.1 Actinomycetota bacterium | reverse complement strand
ACGTACATGCTACCCGAAAGCGACGGCGCCGGGCAGATAGCCGGAGACCCGTTTGTCGTTCCCCCGTTCTCCCGAACCACCATTACGGTCGGCAACCAGGTGGGGGCAAGCGATGTCTCGGTAAAGATAGACGCTGACGAGGAGGTCATCTGCGAGCGCTCTATGTACTGGAACGGCCGCATTGACGGCCACGACTCCATAGGGGTTACCGCGCCGCATACGACCTGGTACCTGGCGGAGGGCTGCACCAACTACGGGTTCGAGGAGTACGTGTGCATCCAGAACCCCCAGGCGGGCGACGCCACCGTGAACATAACCTACAACACCCCCTCGGGGCCGGTGGAGCGCGACCCGCTGGAGGTCCCCGCCAGCTCGCGAGTGACCGTCAAGGTAAACGACGACCTACCGCCGTGTGACGTGAGCACCAGGGTCGAGTCGGACAGGCCGGTGGTCGCCGAGCGGGCGATGTACTGGGACTCGAGAAGGGGAGGTCACTCCAGCATAGGCGTCTTCTCACCCTCGAGCCAGTGGTTCCTGGCGGAGGGGAGCACCGACTGGGGCTTCGACACCTACATACTCCTGCAGAACCCGGGGGACAACGACGCGACCGTTGACATGAGGATTCTCGGCAAGAGCGGCGTTGTGGAGGTGAACGACATCCCGGTGCCCGCCGGCTCTCGCTACACGTTCGACGCCAGAGTGGCGGTGGGGTCGACCGACTTCTCCACCTGGATCGAATCCGATGAGGGCATCATCTGCGAGCGCTCCATGTACTGGAACAACGGCACCGGGAAGGCGGGGCACAACACCGTGGGGGTTACCGGGGCGACGTTCAACTGCTACCTGGCGGAGGGTTGCACCGCGTACGGGTTCGAGACCTACCTCCTCATAAGCAACCCCAACGGGGAGGAGAACGATGTCCAGGTTACGTACATGACCTCCGAAGGGGCCGTGCCCCACGGCGGCATCACCATGGCCCCCTACACCCGCGAGACAATCCTCGTGAACGAGGAGCTTCCCCCCGGCGACGTATCCATGCACGTTGCCGGAGAGCTTGCGATCGTGGCGGAGCGTGCCATGTACTGGCGCCACAGGGGAGGGGGCCACGACTCCATCGGCCTGATGGAGAACTGACGGCATGGCTGTCGAACGCGCTGGTCTACCAGCTCGATGTCAAGCGGGTCGGTGGCGAGATGTGGATGTACTACAACGCTCGAAGCGGCTGGAGGTTCGGCGGGGAGCGGATCGGCCTCGCCACCTCGCCACTGTAAGCCGCCACCAGCGCCGGGCCGGACGGTGCTCCCACCTGGCAGATCACATCGCCAAGTCGCGAGGGGGTCTCTCCTTCGCCGCCACCGGTGGTCAGTGTCAGAACCAGTATCAGCGCTATCAGCATCAGAATACCCAGGATAACTAGTATTATCGTCAGGTTGCTGAATATCCTTTCCTTCTTGGGCGGGCTCTTCGGCTTCTGCTTGGGAGCGGACACCGTGGGGGTGTGCTCCGGTATCCTTATCCAGGAGATGTCCTTGCCGCACTGGTCACAGATATCCACGTCGCCCTCGTTGCGAAAGCCGCAATAGGGACAGAACTTGTGGGGGCGCTTCTGATGCAGTATGTCCCGCGTCGAGGGTGTCGTGTCTCTGTCGTCCACCATGTGACTCCTCCGTTCCCCTGAAGCGTGCTTCGCCTCTTATGCTTTATTTTTATCAGCGTTACGCCCGTCTACAAGGCAAACTGCCGCGGCGGCTACGTGGGGAGTATCTCCTCGCGTATCATGGACAGCACCGCAACCGGGTCGTCCCCTGCGAGCGCCCGGTCGATGGCCTCCGTCCCTATGCGGTCGAGGAGGGCATCCAGCCCCTTTACGAACTCGACGCTCTCCTCCACGACCTTAGCCGGGTCCTCCCGGTAAGGGTAGACGTCCACCGACATCCAGTCGTCGAAGCCGACCTTGCGGAGCGTGTACATCAACTCCAGGAACTCCACCAGGTGCACCGACCCCACCACCATGTCATCGTCCCAGCCCCGGTAGTTGTCGTTCAGGTGGAAGTGGAACAGCCGGCCCGAGTGCGCCAGCATCACCACCGACTCCGACATGTTCTCCCCCGCCTGCAGCGAATGGCCGACGTCGATTGTTACCCCGACGTCATCCCTGCCGGTCTCCTGGCACATCAACAGCGCCTTGCCCACGGTGCTTATGAGAGAGCGCACCCTGGGTTCCCGTAGCTTGTACTCTATGCATACCTTCACTCCCGCCCTGTACTCGGCGATGTTCACCAGGCAGTCGCGAAAGTTCTCCCAGCTCTCAAGGTAATCGACCTGAAACGGGTAGTCGTGCCCGTCCTCGCCGGGCCAGATGTTTATTCGGTCGGCGCCCAGGGCCAGCGCCACGTCAATCGTCTGCCTGGTAAGGTTCACCGCCTTCTCACGGATGGCCGGGTCCTTGCTGGAGTACGTGCCGAACTTGAACCCGGGGTCCCCGGTGAGGTCGACACCAACTATCGCGCAGTCGAGCCCCGCCCGGTTTATCACCTCCCCAACCTCGTCGATCCCGGGGCCGAAGTCGGCCGGGTATATCACCTCTATGCCGCTGACCCCTTCGATGCCGGATATCAGCTTGATTCGCTCGAAGATGTCCAGCCCCTGCCGGTAGCCGCCAAGGAGGTACCGGTCCCCGACGGTGCCGTATATCCAGGTGCCGGTTCCGAACTTCAGCTTACCCATCTCGCCCTCCTTCGACGGCGT
>JAHIPE010000025.1 GCA_018894655.1 Actinomycetota bacterium | reverse complement strand
CGTTCCGCGCAAGGGGCCCTCCTCCACCACCCTCACCCACTCGACTGAGCGCCTCCTCAAGAACGTGGTGCCCAGAGCCACCGCCTGGTAGAGATTGCCGAAATCGCGCTCCAGGGTGAGCCGGTTTCCCCCGGAGAGGTCGAACGACGTACCGTCCGCCAGGTCTGCCCGGCACAGGAGCCCGCTTCGGGGGTTGACCTCGATCGTCAGGAGCCCGTTTGATATCACCGTGCCCTCCACGCTCACCGCGTCCCCCACCTCAGGTTGACCGGCGTCCGACGGGGTGACCTCGAAGACCCGGTAGCCCAGCGGGGGCAGGTCGGGGCACAGCCCGGCCTTCACCCTCTTGATGGTCCCGTCACCGTACCTGGCGGCATCGATGACCTGGACCGGCAACCGCTCCGCTCCAGCGAAAACACCGACGCCTTCCCATCCCGGCGGCGGGTCCAGTTCGAACTCCACCCAGGAGGACACCGGCCGCGAGAGCGGGTTGAAGGCCAGCATCTTGAAGCTCCCCTCTCCCCGCGACCCCCCGGAGAGAAAACGCGCCGACTCGCCCATGAGCGCCCGGGAAAGCGACAGGACCTCGTTGAAACGATTCACCATGCCAGAGGCCACCCGGTCGGTGCAGCACCCGCATATCTGGTCGTGGAACTGGTTGTCCATCAGCGTGCGCCATCCCCGCTCGATCTCGCCCGCCGGGTACCGGGCCCCGAACAGGGAGGCGACCGCGGCCATCTTCCCGGCGTCGGTCAGGGCGAACTCGCAGGCCCGGTCGAGCATCTTTATCCCGGCCCTGGCGCTGTAGGTGCCCCACAGCTCGCGCTGGAACTCGCCGGTGACCACCGGCAGGCCCTCTTCAGGCACCGCCTCGAAGAACCGTGTGGGAAGGGAGAACTCGAAGAAAACACCGTCCACCTCCTCGTTCCAGGCCCGGGCCATCTCACCGTACTCCTTCTGGGGTCGGCCGTGGTCGACGCCCCCGGGATAGAAGACCTGACGGGATGCCGAGCGCGAGCGCAGCATCAGGTAGTTCTTGAGCATCCTCTGCATCGCCCTGCCCTGGTCGGTGGGCACCGGGTGGCCGATGTTGTACATCCCCGGCATGTTGTGGGTTAGAAGCCGGGTCCCGTCGAGGCCCTCCCAGATGAACTCGCTGGGCGTGCCCTCCGGCACCGCGGCACGCGAGTAGGCCAGGAACTCCGAGCCCGAGCCCTTCAGTATCTGGGGCAACTGGGCGCTCATCCCGAACGAGTCGATGAGCCACCCGCACCGGGAGGGCCGGCCGAACTTCCGCAGGGCGTACCTCTGCCAGGCGACCGACTGCCTGACGAGGGACTCGCCCGAGATGAGGTTGGTGTCTGGCTCCGAGTACATGCCGTTCACCGGCTCCACGCGTCCCTGGCGCACCAGTGCCGCCAACCGCCGGAACCCCTCAGGGTCGTCCCGCTCGAAAGGCTCCAGCTGGGGGACCTGGTCGACGACGAACGTCATCTCGGGGTCCTCCTCCATCAGGCGCAGCGCCTCCCGGAGGTTGTCCCTGCCCAACCCCTCGAAGACATCCCGGGTCTGGAGCCACTCCACGTCGTAGTGGATGTGAGGCACCACGTGTACCACGCCCGGCGGCAACGGGGGCGGGGGCCAGCCGGGAAGCGGGCTCCCGCGGTCGGGCAGGACGGCGAAGTCGCCGGTCCCCTCCTTCATCAGGACCGGCAGCGCGGGTATCAGTTGAGATATGAGCTCCATCTCCAGGGTCATGTCCAGGAAGTGCAGCCCGTCCGGCAGGGTGAGCCCCTCCACCACTATCTCCATGGCGTCCCCGGGGGGGAAATCGAGCGCTCTCACGCGCTGCGCGGGGGTCTCGCCGGCGGAGGAACGGAACAGAATCCTCGCGTCAGGCACCCGGTGACCGTCGGCGTACAGCTTAATCCCGGTTATCCTCTGGTCGAACCAGGCGTTGGTCACCGTTATCCGAAACGAGTCCGGGACCCCGTCGCCGTCGGTGTCGATGTTGCCTATGGCGTCACGGAAGAAAAACGAGTCCAGCCCCCCGAGCGCCTCCCTGGGCAACAGGTGCCCGTAGCGGGCGATCGCGTGGTCCATCGCCGGCAACACCAGGCGGCTCAAGGGGCTCGATGTTATGACCCGGTACAGGGCAGAGAGAGCAAGGTGATTCACCATCCTCGGCCTCCGTTCTTGCGCGCCAGAGCTATCTCCCCCTATGATAGGCGATTACCGGCCCGCGTCACCAGGAGGCGCGGCGCTGAAGGGTCTACGCGCCGCGTTGCAGAAAGCAGGAGAAGACCCGTTGTGAGCCGTCAATAGAGGTCTCGGAGTACTGTGTGTACGTTTTCAGCGCGATCCTTATCGGTTTCGCCGCCGCGGTATTGGCCGGGATGTTCGGCATCGGTGGCGCGGCAATAACCACACCCGGCATAAGGGTGCTTCTCGGCGCCACCCCCGCCCACTCCCTTGGGACCCCGTTGCCGGTGACTATACCAACCGCCCTGGCGGGATCCATCACCTACCTGCGGCACGGCCTGGTTGAGAAAAGGCTCGCGGCGCTCTGCGGCGCAAGCGGCCTGGTCGGCGCCGTCGGCGGGGCGCTGTTAACCGGGGTTATGAACCTGCACT
>JAHIPE010000185.1 GCA_018894655.1 Actinomycetota bacterium | reverse complement strand
GTTCGCGATATGCGGCGCGGGATGCCCGCTTTCGGGTGAGAAGGGGACCCTTATCTGTGTTGAGAGCAAGTCATCGAGCTAGCAGGGCTGTTTCGCATACCGGCGAAACACGGGGGCGAGAGAGATGGTGAAGCGCAGGCGTTCGAGCCTCGAGGAGACAAGCGAGTTTTTCACCAACCAGGCGGAGTGGACCGCCCCCATGAGGCGCTACCTCTACCGCAAGGCCGGCCTGCGCAGGAGGGCGGCGGTGCTGGACGCCGGGTGCGGCACCGGGGAGGTAACCGCCGAGATAGCCGGGCTCACCGGCGGAAGCGTTACCGGTGTGGACTTCGAAACCCGGTTCATCGAGTACGCCGCCGAACGGCATCCCGGTATCCGGTTCATCCACGCCGACTGCGAGGACCTGCCGTTCGACGACGGGGCCTTCGACCTGGTCACCTGCCACTTCCTGTTGATGTGGGTTCCGAAGCCCGCCCGGGCGGTGGTGGAGATGGCACGGGTGCTGGAGCCGGGTGGGATCCTGCTGGCCTGCGCCGAGCCGGACTACGGGGGGAGGGTGGAGTACCCCGAGCACCCGGAGTTCACTGCCGCGCTCGACTCCTCGCTATCCAGGAAAGGGGCTGACGTCCGGTTGGGCAGGAGACTGGGGGTCCTTTTCAGGGAGGCCGGCCTGGGGGTGGAGGTCGGGGTGTCCGCCACGGTATGGGACGGCGAACTGCTAGAGCAAAGGTTCGAGGGCAAGAAGAGCAAGTTCCGGAGGGACCTGGAGGCGGTACTGGAGAGAGACGAGGCCGGGCGGGTACTGGGCGAGGAGTCCGCCCAGGTTAAAGCGGGAAAGATGTTGATGGTGCCGCTGTTCTGGGCCCTTGGCTTCAAGAGTGAGTGAGTGACTTGGTGAATGACGGAGTGGTGGATATCGGGGGGCTGAAGGTACTGGCTGTCCCCGGGAGGGGGTTCCCGCAGAACGTCCCCTGCGACGCCTACCTGCTGGAGTCGGCCGGGGAAATCCTGCTGGTGGATACCGGTGCCGACCGGGAAGTCGGGTGGATACTGGACGCGGCCGGCCCTCTCGGCGCTTCGATTTCCCTCATGGTCAACACCCATGCCCACTTCGACCAGTTGGCGGGAAACGCGAAGCTGCTCTCGGCGGGGGTCGCGGCGTTGCTTGCGCCCGGCGGGGCGGAGAAACTGGTAGAACGATACGGGGAGGCGTCGCGGTCGTACCGCGGGCAGATCGACCTGGATGAGCTGTCCGCATTCTTCACTAACGCCGAGGTCTCGGTGTTCATGAACTATTACAACGGGCAGCACATGACGATGCCCGAGGTACCGGTTTCCCGCTCGCTGGCCGGAGGCGACACGGTCCGGTTCGGCGATGTCGCCCTGGAGGTGATAGAGGCGCCGGGGCACTCGCCGCACCACCTATGCCTGCTGGACCGGGAGCGGGGGGCGCTGTTCTCGGGGAGCGCGCTGCTGTCCGAGGGTATCGCCTACGCGGGCGACAACCTGTTCGAGCCGGGGGGCGAAGGTGACGTAGCGATGCTGCTGGAGTCGACAAGCCGCCTGGAGGGACTCCCGTTCGACGCGCTGTTCTCGTCGGCGGGGTTCATCCTCGAGGGCGGCCCGGGGAGGGCGCGCGAGACGGCCCTATACTACCGGGAGTTTGAGGAGCGCCTGCTGGAACTGCTCTCCGGCGGCCCGAGTTCGCCCGAGGAACTCGCGCGGTCGCTCCACACGGGGGAGCGCACCAGGATGCAGGCGTACCGCGACCGGGCGGCGGTTCTGGGAATGCTCAGGAAACTCCAGGCCGAAGGGGTAGGGGTCCCAACCTCTCAACCAGCCCCTCCCAATCCGCCTAGCCCCACGCGAGAAAAGGCAAGATTTAAGACCCCATTCTTGCACAGACCCACTTAAGCGGAGAATCGTAGCGCCGGCATCTTGCCGGCAGACACATCCCCCACAAGCCGCTGGTGGTCCCCGCGGACGCACTTATAGTAATCTTATAGCCGTGGCGGGATTCCCTCGAAGAAAGGCGGTGAACGGTTGAGTTCCCTGCAGGTGGGGATCGTAGGCTTCCCCAACGCTGGAAAGACCACGCTCTTCAACGCCCTCTCCAGGGCCGGGGCGCACGTGGCTTCGTATCCCTTCACCACCGTCGAGCCGAACGTCGGCGTGGTTGCCGTCCCGGACCTCCGCCTGGAGAAGGTGGCGGACCTGGCCGGCTGCAAGCGCCGTGTG
>JAHIPE010000184.1 GCA_018894655.1 Actinomycetota bacterium | reverse complement strand
GCGAGCACGACATATCGGCGACCGTAATCTCAGAGGTGCCGATAATAGTTGAGAGGCCCATGTACTTCAACTACCACGATAGCTGGCCGGGAGGCCACTGCGTGGTGGGTTCATGCATCGACGCCGAGTAGGGGTGCGCCGGGCCGCAACCCCGTAACCCTCGGCGGGTCCGTAGCGGCAGCAATGCCGGGTGGTGTGCTGGTGCCTCTATACACCGGATGCCGTTGCGTTGTTGTATAATCTGCGTCATACCGAAGCAGGCTTCAATGGAGGTGTCACTTTGAGACGTTGGTCAAGAGAGCCGGGCCGGGCGGCCCGCGCGATGGTTCCGGTAGTACTGTTAGCCGCGTTGGTTTCCGTTTCAATTCTTGGTTCCGGTTGCGGGCCGTCCGATCCCCAGCAGGTGGTCCGGAAGTTCCTTACCGCTATAGAGGAGAACAACTGGTACGGGTACCTGGCCTCCATACTTCCCGAACAGGTAAGGGCAGTGACAAGCGAGGAGATGAACCTGAGGCGGGAAGCGTTCAAGGAGCACCAGGAGGAGTTCGAGGACGTCAAGCTTGAAGTGAAACCCGACAAGGAAGACAAAGACGTCGCCACGGTCATCATAGTGGGGGGGGCGGTCAGCCGGATGAACCCCCAGACCGGAGAGATGGAGACCAGGAGCATGGAAGAGTTCCCCGAGGAGCAGCGCACCATGATGACCCGGAAGTACAAGGGCCGGTGGTACGTGGACATCGCGCTGGCCGCGCCTCCCGAGCAGCCCGAGGAAGTCGAGAAAGTCGAAATGGAGGAGATCGAGGTCGAGGAGCGGCCGGAGTGAGGGCGGCAGGCCGCCGCGAGGGCCCTCGGGAGCGGAGTCCAGATGAACACGGTGGAAGGCAACGAGATCGTTTACGGGTTGCTGATGCGGGGGAACCTGCTATTGGAGAGCGATGACCCGGCACAGGCGGCGGTTGTGCTGGAGAGGGCACTGGCCGAGGAACCCCGGAAAGGCTCGATCCTGGAGGCGCTGGGAAGGGCCGAGTACTCCTGCGCGCGGTACCGGGAAGCGTCCGGCCGTTTCAGGGACGCGCTGGAGGTGGACCCTACCAACGATTACGCCCACCACTGCCTGGGGCTCTGCTGTCTGAAGATGAAGCGCAACCGTGAGGCAGGAGGTCACTTCAAGATCGCCTGGTACTTGAGCCCTAACGAGATGTACAGGGAGAAGGCATCCCGTTTCGGGGCTTGAGCCGCGTCTCTCAGGCGCGGATCTGTTGTCTTTGCGCAGGAGTTCTCAGTCGACTTGCGGGGGTCTCAGACGGGGAAATGGTATCACTGATAGACCGCTACAAGGGTTTCATAATAGACCTGGACGGGGTCGTGTATCTCTTGGACGACCCTATCCCCGGCTCGCCCGAGGTGGTGCGGTACCTGCTGGAGTCGGGGGCGCCGTTTGTTTTTCTGACCAACAACTCCGTCTCGACACCCCTGATGTACGTTGAGAAACTGGCGCGGTTGGGCATGGAGGTGGAGCCCAGGCACGTGGTCACATCGGCCCAGGCGGTAAGGCGGTACCTGGAGCAGGGGGGCGCCTGCGCGGGCCGGACCGCTTTCGTGGTGGGGGAGAAAGGGCTCGTCAGGGAAATCGAGGCAACCGGGTTGGAGATCGTGAACGAGGAAGAGGCGGCGGGCGCCGATTTCGTGTTCGTGGGCTGGGACCGAGAGTTCGATTTCGGCAAGCTCAAGGCCGCGGTGGCGGCGGTGAGGAACGGCGCGGAGTACATAGCTACCAACGCCGACGCCACCTACCCCACGCCCGGGGGCCTGCTGCCGGGGGCGGGGTCCATCGTTGCGGCGATAACCACCGGGGCGGGACGAGAGCCGATAGTAATGGGAAAGCCCAACCCGTACATAGTTGAACTGGCGCTGGAGAGGATGGGGGTAGGCGCCCGGTCAGCCCTCCTGGTAGGGGACCGCCTTGACACCGACATAGCGGCCGGACTGGCGGCAGGGGTGGATACGTTACTGGTCCTGACCGGCGTGTCGAGCGCCCGGGAGGTGGAGGAGACAGGAATACGTCCCACTCACATCAGGGACGACTTCGGGGCTTTAATGAACCCTTAGGTAGTGTGATAATATATCATCTGCTCAACTGCTGATAACCAAGGTGGTGACTGTAGTGTATAACCCTGAGATCGAGGCCATGGACCGGGAGGAAATAGCGGGACTCCAACTGGAGAGGCTCAAGGAGACGGTCAAGCGTTGCGAGGAGAAGGTCCCGTTCTACCGGAAGCGGCTCCGTGACGCGGGCTTGAGCTGGAAGGATATCAATACGCTCGACGATGTGGAGAAACTGCCGTTCACCACCAAGGAAGACCTGAGGGACAACTACCCGTTCGGCATGTTCGCGGTGCCTATCCGCGATATTATCAGGATACACGAGTCAAGCGGGGCCACCGGGCAGCCGACCGTGGTGGGGTACACCGTGAAGGATATAGACGTATGGTCCGAGCTGATGGCAAGGTCCATCGTGGCTGGAATGGGCGAGAAGTCGGATATAATCCAGGTCGCGTACGGTTACGGGCTGTTCACCGGGGGCCTGGGGTTCCACTACGGGGTGGAGCGGCTGGGGGCTTCGGCAATCCCGATATCGTGCGGGAACACCAAGCGCCAGATACGGGTGATGGTGGACCTGGGGACCACAATCCTGTGCTGTACCCCGTCATACGCCCTGTTCATAGCCGAGACCGCCGCCGAGATGGGTGTCGATTTCAAGCAGCTGAAGCTGAAGTCGGGTATCTTTGGGGCCGAGCCGTGGAGCGACCAGATGCGCGACAAGGTGGAGAGGGTCTTGAACCTCTCCGCGTTCGACGTGTACGGGCTGAGCGAGGTCATGGGGCCGGGAGTCTCGATCGAGTGCGAGCAGAAGAACGGCCTGCATATCTTCGAGGACGCGTTCCTGGCCGAGACAATAAACCCCGAGACCGGTGACCGGCTTCCCACCGGCGAGCAGGGCGAACTCGTGTTCACCACCTTGAACAAGGAGGGCCTGCCGCTCATACGGTACCGCACCAAGGACATAACCGCCCTCGACGACACCCCTTGCGGCTGCGGCAGGACGCACGTGAGGATGAGAAAGGTCAGGGGCCGTACCGACGATATGCTAATCATAAGGGGTGTGAACGTGTTCCCCTCCCAGATAGATGCGGTGCTGATGGAGATAGAGGGAGTGCCCCCCCATTACCAGTTGATAGTGGAACGGGAGGCCGGCCTGGACATCCTCGAGGTGCAGATCGAGCTCTCCGACGAGATGTTCTCCGACCGGATACGGGGGCTCGAGGAGTGGCAGGAGGTCATCAGGGATGAGATTCAGAGCTACCTGGGCATAGGGGTAAAGGTAATCCTGGTGGAACCCAGGAGCATAGCGCGAAGCGAAGGTAAAGCGTTGAGGGTTATAGATAATCGAGAGGTCTAGGGGGGGGAGGCCCATGACTGTCAAGCAGGTATCCGTCTTTCTCGAGAACAAGTCCGGAAGGCTCCTGGATGTGACCCGTCGCCTGGGCGAGGCCGGCGTAAACGTAAGGGCAATGTGCGTGGCCGACACAAGTGAGTTCGGCGTGGTACGGCTGATCGCCGATGATCCCGACAAGGCCCGGGACATCCTTCGGGAGCACGGGTTCATCGTGAAGGAGACCACCGTTATAGCGGTCGAGGTAGAGGACCGCCCCGGGGGGCTTTCCGAGATTATCAAGCCCCTGGTGGACCAGGAGATGAACATCGAGTACCTGTACTGCTTCCTGGAGAAGTCCGGCAAGAACGCGGTGATGATAATCCGGGTGGAGGAGGCGGAGCAGGCGGTGGGTGCGCTCAAGGTTGCCGGATTCCGGGTGATTCCCGAAGACGAGCTCTACTCGATGTGAGGGCGCCGTGAAGGTTGCAAGCAAGAACTTTTCCCTGAAGACGAACGGGAACGGCGAGATAATCGATATTACCTCCAGCGTCTCCCGGGCGGTGAGGGACTCGGGCGTCACCTCGGGCGTTGTGACCGTTTTCGTTCCCGGGTCCACCGCCGGTGTGACCACCATAGAGTTCGAGCCGGGATTGGTGGAGGACATGGATGAGATGTTCGACCGGCTAATTCCGCGGGACCGGGAGTATCATCACAACCTTCGGTGGCATGACGGCAACGGGCACTCACACGTCAGGGCATCGCTTCTGGGGCCGTCGCTCACCGTGCCGTTCGAGGGCGGCAAGCTCAAGATAGGCATATGGCAGCAGGTCGTCCTGGTGGATTTCGACAACAAGTCCAGGGACCGGGAACTGGTTTGCCAGGTAATGGGGGAGTAATCCCTAAACAGTGGGGTCAGCGCCTTATAGCGGTGTTCAAAGAAAGATCGCTCTCGGCAAGGCCTGACCTCTACCTCGTACACAAGCGCCGGTCAGACAAAACAGTGGGGTCAGCGCCTTAGAGTAGTGGTAATAAGGCCACCAAGTGGGGTCAGGTGTTAGAGCGGCGTCAGTGATAAAAGCGTTGTGACAAGAACACCTGAACCCTACCTCTCAACCAAACGGTGGTAAGACAAAGTTATGGCGAGAAGGCCTGACCCCTAAGACTGGGCGTCTATCTCCTCCAGGAGGAGCTGGAGCAGTTTCATGGCGTCGTCGAGTGACTCCCTGTCGATGGAGACGCTGGTATCGTCGGAGTTTTTCCATCCCGGGTAGCTACCCCCCCGCTGGCCACCAATAGTCATCGACTTGTAGCCCCTGACCCTGGCTACCATGGCGTCGCTTTTCTTGACCCGGCACCTGCCCTTGCCCACATCCAGGTCCTTGGATTTGTTCGCCGCGGCCCGGGCCAGGCGACGGAGCTTCCATGAGCAACGGAAGCCGAGCATGACCCCTTCCCTGGTTATGATACTGGTCTTGCCGACCCCGACGTGATCGACGTTGATGATGAAAGCGTCCTTCAACTGGCGCCGGTGACGGTGCAGGAGGGCCACCATACCGCGGCCGCCCGCCGCGCCCCGCCCGGTCGCAACAGCCCAGACGTCGGTGTGTTCCAGGGGGTTATCAGCGATGGAGCTGATAACCGAGAGTATTACCCCCAAACCGGAGGCGTTGTCGTTGGCCCCGGCGGTGTAGTGGCCCCGGACCTCGCCCCAGAATATAACCATGAAAAATAGAAACAGGAATAAGGGGAACGGTACGGTAGCCACCCAGGCCAGGTAGATGGTATGAGGAGTCTCCTTGGTGAGTGAAGCCAGGAGCCCGACTATGCCCAGGATAACGATGAAGATGATGCAAATGAACGAGACAATAAATAGAACCCGGAAAGACCTGGCAAGACAGGGCCTGCCCAGCGGCGAGCTCTTGGCGCTGTCGTAGTTGGCGGTCAGCACCACCCTCCTGCGCGTTTCCTCGGAGGGGCGGACCCTCGCCATGACGTTGGAGACGTTACTCCGGGGCAGCAGCTTGGAGATGACCGCCCAGGAGAGAGTCTCCATCAGGAATAGCAGGAAGACCGCCACGGAGACGACGAGACTGAGCGTGTAGCTATAGCGGAAAAGGAGGTAAGACGCGATAGCGAGCAGGTAGAGGATAAGGAAGGCGGTAAGATCCGACTTCCAGCAGGAGAAGCTCTCCATGTTGACCTCGATGTCGAAGTCGTCCAGCGTGCGTAGAACGTAGGAAGCGGCGGCTGCTTCGCCGTCGCTCCCCGCGCCCCTGGCACCGATCCGCTTGGACAGGTGGAGTACGTGCTTGCTGGGTAGATCCATGCGGCTATTCTAGCATACCGGTTTGAGCCGGGATCCCCGGGCCTGCCGTCAAGGGGGCATAAGTATCCTTGTGCCCCTACTGGGCGTTCTGTACAATGATATGGACTTCGAACAACCGTTGAAAGAGCCTTAAATGAGCGACTCAGTCCTTGAGACAATCAATCTCCCGGGAGATCTCCGGCGTCTCGACACGGCCGAGATGGAGTGCCTCTGCGACGAGATAAGGGAGCTCGTAATCAAGACCACGAGCGAGACGGGAGGGCACCTGGCCTCGAGCCTGGGGGCGGTGGAACTGGCGGTGGCCATACACAGGGCACTGGATACCCCCAGGGACAAGGTGGTATGGGACGTGGGCCACCAGGCATACGCCCACAAGATACTGACCGGCAGGCGAGGGGAGTTCCACACGCTCAGGCAGTACGGGGGCATCAGCGGTTTCCCCAGGCGCTCCGAGGGCGAGTATGACGTCGTTGACAGCGGCCACGCCGGCAACTCGGTCAGCTACGGGCTGGGGCTTGCATTGGCCCGGGACCTGCGCGGTGAGGACCACGCCGTTCTGGTGGTTATGGGTGACGGAGCAATGACCTCCGGGGTGGCGCTGGAGGCGATGAATCAGGCCGGGCACCACCTCGATTCAAACCTCATAGTAATCCTGAACGACAACGAGATGTCCATCTCCAGGAACGTGGGGGGAGTCGCGGCTTACCTCTCGCGGTTGAGGATAAGGCCCGGCTATACCCACGTGAAAGAGGAGTTAGAGGAGTTCTTGAGAAAGATGCCGGCGCTGGGGGAGGGTCTCTTCCGGATAGCTTCCCATCTCAAGGAATCGGTGACCCACGGCCTGGTACCGGGGATGCTGTTCGAGGCGTTCGGCTTGAAGTACGTGGGTCCCATAGACGGCCATGACATCGGGCAGGTGGTGGAGACGATCAGGCAGGCCAGGCAGATAGAGGGGCCGGTGCTGGTACACGCGTTGACCCGAAAAGGGAAGGGTTTCCAGCACTCCGAGCGCAGGCCTGACAGGTTTCACGGGGTCTCGTCGTTCAACAGCACCACCGGGGAGATGGTGAAGAAGGGCGGCGGGGCAAGCTGGACCGGGCTGTTCAGCGAGGCTATCGTCAAGATAGCGGAGGAGGAGCCGCGGCTGGTGGCCATCACCGCAGCGATGAAACTGGGGACGGGGCTTGATGATTTCAGCTCGCGCTTTCCCGACAGGTTCTTCGACGTTGGGATAGCCGAGCAACTGGGGGTGAACCTGGCGGCGGGGCTGGCCATTGGGGGGCTCAAGCCGGTGGTGGCGATATACTCGACGTTCCTGCAGAGGGCGTTCGACCAGCTCTCCCAGGAGATATGCCTCCAGGACCTCCCAGTGGTCATGGCGGTTGACAGGGCGGGGTTGGTGGGTGAGGACGGGGCGACTCATCACGGTTACTTCGATGTATCCTACCTGCGGATACTCCCCAACATGACGATTATGGCGCCGGGTACAGGGAGCGAGATGGAGGCGATGCTGCGCTTCGCGTTAGGTCTGGGAAGCCCGGTCGCCATTCGGTTCCCCAGGGGCAAGGCGGAGCCCGTGGAGAACGCGGGGGCCGCGGGTTTGGAACTGGGCAAGGGTGAGGTTATCAGGCGGGGGAACGACGTGGCTCTCCTGGCGCTTGGGGGCACCGTACCCCTTGCTCTCCAGGTCGCGGGCATACTCGAACCTGCCGGCGTTTCGGTCATGGTGGTGAACGCCCGGTTTGCCAAGCCGCTGGACCCGGGGTTCATCGAAGAGGTGGGAAGGGGGAAGCGGATCCTGGTAACCCTGGAGGACAACGTGGTAGCCGGCGGGTTCGGCGAAGCGGTCATGGCGGTGGCGAGCGAGAGGCGGATAGCGCCGGTGCTGGCAAAGGGGCTGCCCGACCGCTACGTGGAGCACGGTAGTATTCACGAACTTCAAGACGAGGTCGGCCTGTCTGAGTCGAGCATTGCCAGGGACATAATGGGCCGGCTCGATTGACCGAGATGAAGAAGAGACTGGACGTTTACCTGTATGAAAGCGGTTACACCGAAAGCCGGTCCCTGGCGCGCGCGGCGGTGATGGAAGGCCGGGTATCGGTTGACGGCAGTACCGCGGTGAAGCCGGGCACGCAGGTATCCGGCGATGAAGAGATCGCCTTCGAGCGCCGGGGCAACGAGTACGTGTCGCGCGGCGGGATTAAACTGGAGCACGCGCTGGACGTGTTCGGCGTCGACGTGGCGGGCAAGGTGGTACTTGATGTCGGCTCTTCCACCGGCGGTTTCACTGATTGTGTTCTCAGGAGAGGTGCCTCGAAGGTCATCGCGCTGGACGTGGGCAGGGGCCAGCTCCACTGGAGGTTGCGAAATGACCCCAGGGTTATCGTAATGGAGCGTTACAACGCTCGCGGCCTTACCTCCGGAGACCTCGCGGCGAGGCCGCATATAGCCACGGTCGACGTGTCGTTCATATCGCTCGAGAAGGTTATCGGACCCATCAGGAGCGTCCTACCCGACGGCGGAGAGATAGTGGCATTGTTAAAACCACAGTTCGAGGCGCCGCGCCGTCTGGGGAAAGGAGGCGTGGTGAGAGACCCGCTGGTCCACGCCAGGCTGATTGGCGAACTGGCGGCGTGGCTGGAGGAATTGGGCCTGGTGATGAAGCAGGTAACAGCCTCTCCGCTCACCGGCCCGAAGGGCAACGTGGAGTTCTTCACCCACCTGGTCGGGCGGCCGGCGGAAGGGGTTGGGCCGGAGAAGATAGAGCGGGCGGTCGAAGAAGCCCACCGGGAAGGCAGTTGAGCCCACTGAAGGGGAATTTACCGGGCGCAGGCAAGGCATGGAGGGCGCATGGGTGAGAGTGACACCGTTAGGTTCAGGAACGTACTGATAGTACCTCACGTCAGGAAGCCGGGCATTACAACGATGGTGCGGCAGGTGGCGTCCTGGCTGGAGGAAAACGGAGTAGGAGACTGCCTCCTGGAGAGTGACGCGGAGGCGCTGGGGCCGGACGCGCCCGGCAGGGTGGTCGCAAGCCTGGAGGCGGTGGACCTCGCGTTAGTCCTGGGAGGGGACGGGACGATGCTCCACGCCGTGGATGTGCTCTGGGGGCATGACATTCCCATGGTCGGCATCAACATCGGGAAGCTGGGCTTCCTCACCGCGGCGGAGATACAAAAGGTCGAACGGGCGTTGGAGGACGTATTCTCCGGGAGGTACCGGGTGAGCAGGAGGCGCCCTATCGGTTGCAAGCTTGGGACGGACGCGAGCCGGGAGTTCAGGGCTCTAAACGAGGTGGTCATCGGAAAGCTTGCCAGGGAGAGGCTCATTCACCTGTCAACGTATATCAACGGGGAGTTCTTCATGAGGTACTCCGGGGATGGCCTCATCATATCCAGCGCCACCGGGTCAACGGCTTACTCACTGTCATCGGGTGGGCCGATAGTCACCCCCGAGCTCAACTGCTTCCTCTTGACCCCGATCTGCGCCCACATGCTGTTCAGCCGGCCGATGGTGCTTGACGCCAGGGATACGGTAAAGGTAATAGTCGAAGACGCACCCGAGAGGCTGGCCCTGAGCGTGGACGGCCGCGAGGACGTGGAGATCCCCCCGGGGGGGACAGTAGAATTTTTCGCGCTGGAGAAGACCATCAAGATAGTCGAACTGGAAGGTAGCTCCTTCTACCAGACGCTGCGCAGGAAGTTCATGAGCCCGCCCGCGCATGTCGAGGAGGAGTAAACTTGCTGGCATATCTCAAGGTGCTCGACTTCGCGCTTGTGGAGAGCATCGAGGTGGAGTTCCACGACGGCCTGAACGTCCTTACCGGTGAGACCGGCACGGGCAAGACGGTGCTGGTGGGGGCGATCGGGTTGCTGCTGGGCGACCGCGCGGACACCGTCCAGGTCCGCCACGGCGCCCGGGCGGCGGTCCTCGAGTGCGCTTTCGACCTCACCGGCACGCCGGAAGCACAGGGCGAGCTGGAGAGGTTGGGGTTCATCTCCGGGGGGGAAGAGGAGCTGATGCTGGGGAGAACTGTGCCGGCAAGCGGTAAGAGCCGTTGCAACGTAAACGGGCATATCTGCCCGGTGTCCACGCTCGGAGCGATAGGTGATATCCTGCTGGACGTGCACGGCCAGAACACCCACCAGGCTCTGACCAGGGCGGGCACACACGTGGAGTACCTGGACCGTTTCGCCGGGCGTGAGCAGATGAAGAACCTCGGGAAGTACCGGAGGTCTTACGACAGGTTGAAGTCGCTCCTTGCCGAGCGGCGGCAAACCGGGCCGGGGGGGGAGGGCCTGGAGAGGGAGGCCGAGCTCCTCCGGGACGAGGTGGAGCGCATCAGGGGGGTGAAACCGCTACCCGACGAGCTGGAGAAACTGGAGGCCGAGGCGGGAAGGCTCCGGCACGCCAGGGAACTCTGGGAGCTCTCGGCCAGGGTGGAGGCGGCGCTGGTGTCTGATGACCGGCCCGCGGGCTGCGCGCGAGATACCCTCTCGGGGGCCCTGGAGGAACTCAGGAGGATGTCCTCCCTCGACCGGGAGCTCTCAGGCCTGGCCGAGCGCGTGGAGTCGATCATCTTCGACACCGAGGACGTGGCCGCCGAGGCCGCAGCCTACCGCGGGAGGCTGGAGATGGAGCCCTCCAGGCTGGAGGAGGTCGAGTCGCGGCTGAGCATGCTCCGAGAACTGTGCCGGAGGCACGGCGGTACCCTCCCGTCGGTTCTCTCCTACCTCGATGAAGCGGAGTCGAAGCTTCGCGGCATCGAGGAGAGCATTGAGCGCGCGGGTGCCCTCGATGGGGAGATAGAGAAGAGCAGGGCGAAGGTGGCGGGACTCGCGGAGATCCTTACCCGGGGCAGGGAGGAAGCCGCCTCCGCGTTGGAGGAGGCGGTCGCGGGAGAGCTCGGTCAGCTGGAGCTCAAGGGTGCCCGCTTCGAGGTGGAGGTCCGCCCCGGGGAGGAGAAGCCCTCAACGGGTGACGTGGATGGAACGGGAGCTTTCGGGCCGCGAGGCTCATCGGAGGTGGAGTTCCTTTTCAGCCCGGTGCCGGAAGGGCCGGCAAGGCCCCTGCGCCGCATCGCCTCGGGTGGGGAGATGTCACGGGTGATGCTGGCCCTGAAAATAGTGCTGGCGGGGGCGGACAGGATACCCACGCTGGTGTTCGACGAGGTGGACGCGGGAATAGGCGGACAGACCGCGGCAAAGGTGGGGGAGAAACTGCACCAGTTGACCCGCTATCACCAGGTCTTCTGCGTAACGCATATTCCCCGGATAGCGACGTTTGCCGACTGGCATTACCAGGTCTTCAAGAGCAAGGGCGGCGGGGGGGTGCGCACCGGGATTGAGTTACTGTCCGGCGATGAAAGAGTGGACGAGATATGCCGCATGCTGGGCGATACCACCGGGAGGAAGGTGACCAGAGAACACGCCAGGGACATCCTCGACAGGGCACAAAACCGCTAAAGGCAGAATTGGGGTCAGGCATCTGTGGTGCCTGTCCCCGTTGGCGCGTTTCGCGTCGGTGGTGCCTGTCCCCAATGCGTCATTTAAGCGCTGACCGCTGTAGATGTGAGATAATTACCTGTCGACTGCAGAGGGTGGTGACTGGATGAGATCAACTTCCATAACGTCCGTTTCCGATAGGGCGGACAAGAACGTGACCGAGGCGACCGCCAGGCTGGACAAGAGGACCAAGAACTTGGTCAAGCGGCTCAATGCCGGCGAGGTCGCGATAATAGACCATACCGACATAGACCGTGTTTCCGCGGAATCACTGGTGGAGAGGAAGCCCGCGGTGGTGGTTAACGCCGCCTGCTCGCTAACCGGCCTCTACCCCAACCTCGGCCCGCTTATCATCGTAGCGTCAGGGATACGGATAGTGGACGAGGTAGGCGGAGAGGTGTTCGATCTGGTAAAGGAAGGCGACATCGTCCAGGTTGACGGGGGTTCCGTTTTCCTGGGCGATGACGAGGTAGCCAGCGGCAGGCTGCTCAACTTGCCCGAGATAGAGGCGCGGGTCGAGGAGAGCAAGAAGAACCTGGGGAAGCACCTGGGTGATTTCGCGGCCAACACCATGGAGCTCCTGGAGGTCGAAAAGGAGATACTCCTGGAGAGCGTCGACCTTCCCAACATCTCCAGCGGGCTGGCCGGCAGGCAGGTTCTCGTCGTGGTCAGGGGTCATGATTACAAGCGTGACCTGCTGGCGCTCCGCCCGTACCTGCGGGAGATGAAGCCGGCGCTTATCGCGGTTGACGGAGGGGCGGATGCGCTGTTGGAGATAGGCTACAGGCCTGACATGATAGTGGGCGATATGGACAGCGTGTCCGACGACGCGCTCCGGAAGGCGGGCGAACTGGTGGTTCACGGGTACCGCAACGGCAAGGCCCCGGGCAAGGAGCGGCTGGAGGAGTTGGGGCTGGCGTCAACCGTCTTCCACTACCCGGGGACCAGCGAGGATATCGCGATGCTTATCGCCTACGAGAAAGGCGCCGAGCTGATCGTAGTGGTGGGCGGCCACAATAACCTGGTTGAGTTCATGGACAAGGACAGGCAGGGTATGGCCAGCACGTTCCTGGTGAGGTTGCGCGTGGGCGCCATACTGGTGGACGCCAAAGGGGTCAGCCGGTTGTACAGCACCAGGGTCAAGGGCTGGCACCTGGCACTCATGGTCACCGCGGCCCTGGTGACGATTGTTATCATTATCCTGTTGTCCGAGCCGGTCAGGCAGTTTATCTCGGTACTGGCGATAAGGTTCCAGGTATGGCTGATGAAGCTCCAGAACCTCATCTGATGGGATAGGGGGAGCCCCTTTGCTGGACATGAGATACCACGTGATTTCGCTGGTGGCGGTTCTCCTCGCTCTGGGGATAGGCATCCTGCTAGGCACAACCCTGGTGGAGAGGGGCCTGATTGCCGAGCAGAAAAGCGAGATCGAGTCCCTGAAGGAGACGTTTTCCGAGATAAAAGAGAAAAACCAGTCGCTTCACGACGACCTGGACGTCTACAGGGGTTATACCACGGAGTCGAAGCCGTACATGCTGGCTAACCGCCTGCCGGAAAGGCCGTTCGTGGTTATCACCGGGCTGGAGCCGGACCAGGAGGCCCTCCACTCGATCCACGACGCGATCGGATCCGCCGGAGGTAACGTACCGCTTACCATCAAACTGCCACCCGCCACGGTTTACGAGGACCCGGCATTGCTCGAGAGCCTCGCCTCGGGATTCGGACTGCCCGCGGAAGCCGAGGTACTGAAGGAGAGGGTACTGGCGGAGGTGGTGGAGCAGTTGAAGACCGCGTCCAACACCGGTGTACTGACGATGCTGGACCAGCTTGGTGCAATACAACTGCAGGGGGTCTTGCCCGGGCCCGTCACCGGCGCGGTTTTACTGGGAAGCATAGAGAAGGCCGACGCCCTCGAGAGCACCGACCTGCCCCTCCTGCGGGCGTTTGCCGCGGCGGGGTTTCCGGTTGTCGGGGTAAGCGGCGCGAAGGAATCGGACGCCGCGATGATAGAGTACAAGAAGAACGGTATATCCACCGTGGACCACGTGGACACTGTACCGGGAGAGGTAGCCCTGGTGCTGGTGCTGGAGGGCAGGAGCGGGTACTACGGCAGCGGCAGGGCCGCCGAGCGGATACTGCCGGAGGCGGCGGGCATTTGAGGTATCCATGAGAACTCTGGCGGTGGTACCCTCTTATCAGGAGGAGGAGTCCGTAGGCCGGACCGTGCTCTCCCTTCTTGCCATCCCCGAGGTGGACAGGGTGGTGGTGATAGACGACTGCTCGGACGATTCAACCCCCCGCGGGGCCGCCTGTGCGGGGGCCACCGTGGTCGTGAACGGCGCCAACCTGGGAAAGGGGGGGTCCTTAAACCGGGTCCTGCCGCACCTGGAGTTCGATATCCTGCTGCTAATAGACGGCGACCTGGGCGATAGCGCCCGGGGGGCGGATAAAATCCTTCGGCCGGTGCTGGCGGGAGAGGCCGACCTGGTGGTAGCGGCGTTCGGGTCGCCGTCGCGAAAGGGAGGGTTCGGCGTTGCCCAGGGGTTGGGCCGCAAGGTGATACGAATGCTCGCGGGCAGGGAGATGGCCTCCCCGCTCTCAGGGCAGCGGGCGATGACCCGCCGGGTGTACGGGCGGGTGGCCCCTTTCGAGCGGGGGTTCGGGGTGGAGGTAGGCATGACCGTTGACGCCCTGCGGGCCGGGTTCACCGTGGTGGAGGTCGAGACCGGCATGTCTCACCGGGAGACCGGTAGAGACCTCGCCGGGTTCATCCACCGGGGGCGGCAGTTCGTGGACATACTGAGATCGGCGCTGAGGCGCACGCCCCGGGGCGGGGGAACCTAGTCGATGCTGGTGGCGGCGGGAGCATTCCTGGGGTCAATCGCGGCGGGGATACTGATACTGGCGGGTTGCCGGCACATCATGGAGCACGTCCCGCGGGTGGTCAACTACGCCGGCCGGGAGGTACCGACCGCCGCCGGCTTCCTGTTCGTCCCGGTGTACCTGCTAGCATACGTGGTGGCCCGGATCCTCGAGGAGTACCCGGCGAGGATGGTGTTCGGCCCGGCCGAATCACTGCTGGTCCTGCTGCTGGGGATGTGCTTCCTGGGCCTGCTGGACGACGTGCTGGATGACGGTGAGTCGAGCGGCTTCAAGGGCCACGTCCGGGCGGTGCAGAGCGGGAGGGTCACCACCGGGTTCATCAAGGCCCTGGGCGGCTTCCTGGTGGCGGTGGCGGCGTCGCTCCCGTTCTCGACGCATCTGTGGGAGTTGTTACTGAACGCCGCCCTGATCGCCCTGTGCGCTAACCTGTTCAACCTCCTGGACATGAGGCCGGGACGGGCGCTGAAGGTGTTCATCCCGGCGCTGGCAGGGGTGGTGGCGCTAAACTGGGACCTGCTGGACTATTTCGTCCCTTACCTCCTGTCGGTAGGGGCGGTGGCACTGGTCCTGCTGCCCGGAGACCTCTCCCGCCGGTTCATGCTCGGTGACGCGGGCTCAAACGTCCTGGGGGCGACGATCGGCCTGGGTGTGGCGATGGGGGCCGGGGACTGGTGGAAGCTCGGCATCCTCCTTTTTATAGCATTCTTGACCTTACTATCCGAGAAATACTCGTTCTCGCGGGCTATTAGTTCGAACAGGCTTTTGAATTGGATGGACTGGCTTGGTAGAAAAGGAGAGAGGCCCGGGGGGGCAAACTATAAGTAGAGGTTATCGGGAGAACCGGAGGTAGAGAGATGTCCGACAGGGGGTCGCACGCCAAGCACATCTTCGTGACCGGGGGGGTGGTTTCCTCGCTCGGCAAAGGTATCACCGCCGCGTCGATCGGGCTCCTGCTCAAGTTGCGGGGCCTGAATGTCATCATGCAGAAGATCGATCCGTATATAAACGTGGACCCCGGTACCATGAACCCGTTTCAGCACGGTGAGGTCTTCGTGACCGACGACGGCACAGAGACCGATCTCGACCTTGGGCATTACGAGAGGTTCGTGGACGTCAACCTGCGGCGCGAGAGCAACGTAACCACCGGGACCGTCTACGGGACCATCATCTCTCGTGAGCGCAAGGGCGAGTTCCTTGGAGCCACGGTCCAGGTCATTCCCCATATCACCGACGAGATCAAGAGGCGGATACTGGAACTGGGCCGACAGGACGACGTGGATGTCGCCATCAGCGAGATCGGCGGGACCGTGGGCGACATCGAGAGCCAGCCGTTCCTGGAAGCGATCCGGCAGCTCAAGAACGATATCGGCCACGAGAACGTGTTCTACATCCACGTCACCCTGGTCCCTTACCTGGTGACCTCCCGGGAACTCAAGACCAAGCCGACACAGCATAGCGTGAAGGAGCTAAAGAGCCTGGGAATCCAGCCGGACGCGATCGTATGCCGGTCGGACAGGCCCATCACAGACGGGGTCAAGGACAAGATATCCCTGTTCTGCGACACGCCCAGGGAGGCGGTCGTCTCGGCGGTCAACGCGAGCTCGATATACGAGGTCCCATTGATGTTGAACAGGGAGAGACTGGACGAGTACATCGTGAATCACCTGGGGCTCGCCGGGAATCGGGCCGACCTGTCGGAGTGGAACGATCTGGTGGAGCGCATCAAGAGCCTGACCGGCGAGGTCAGGATAGCGATAGTGGGCAAGTACGTGGACCTGCCCGACGCGTACATAAGCATTGTGGAAAGCCTGACCGCCGCGGGGATCAAGTACGGGGTTAAGGTCAGCCCGGCATGGGTGGCCTCTGACACCTTGCAGGAGGAGGGGTGTGACCGGATCCTTGGGGATATGCACGGAATCCTGGTGCCGGGGGGGTTCGGCGTCCGGGGGATCGAGGGCAAGATCATGGCCACGCAGTTCGCCAGGGAGAATGGCATCCCGTTCCTGGGGCTCTGCCTGGGCCTGCAGTGCGCGGTTATCGAGTTCTCCCGCAACGTGGTGGGCATGGAGTCCGCCAACAGTTCCGAGTTCGATCCCGAGACGCCGTACCCGGTGATTGACCTGATGGCGCACCAGAAAGAGGTGGACGGCATGGGCGGGACGATGCGCCTGGGGCTGTACCCCTGCAAGCTGCTGGAAGGTACCCGTGCCCATGACGCCTACGGCGAGGAAGTGATATACGAAAGGCACCGCCACCGTTACGAGGTAAACAACAGCCTTCGAAACAAGATGGAGGAGGCCGGGCTGGCGTTCTCCGGGGTCTCTCCCGACGGCCGGTTGGTGGAGATAGTAGAGAACCCCGCGCACCCCTGGTTCGTGGCGTGCCAGTTCCATCCCGAGTTCAAGTCGAGACCGCTCCACCCCCATCCCCTTTTCCGGGAGTTCGTGGGGGCATCCATCAAGAGGCAGCGGCTTACCGACTCGCACCTCAAGGTCGTGAAGGGCAACAAGGCCCGGGAAGCGAAATGACCGGTGTCATCGGGCCTGAACCCGGGCGGCTTTTCTCCATTTTTCAGGAACTGCTCCGGATCGACAGTGAGCCGGGCAAAGAAGGTGAACTTCGCGATTACGTGAAGGGTTTCTGCTCCGGTATCGGCCTGGTGACATGCGAGGACCTGGCCGGGGAGGTTACCGGCGGCGAGAGCGGCAACCTGGTGATACGGGTACCTTCGGGCGCGCCTTCCACCGAACCCCCGATCATCCTTAACGCACACATGGATACTGTCGCCCCCGGCGAGGGGGTGGTTCCGGTGGAGGAGGATGACAGGTTCACCAGCGCCGGTGATACAGTCCTGGGGGCTGATGACAAGGCCGGGGTGGCGGCGATCCTGGCGGCGGTGGAGTGTATCATGGGAGCGGGAATGAGGCACCGGGCGCTGGAGGTCTTGTTTACCGTCCAGGAGGAGCCGGGGCTTATCGGAGCGAAGAACCTGGATCGCAGCCTGCTGGAAGGCAGGTGGGGGCTGGTCCTCGACGGGAGCGGGGGGGTCGGGGGTATAGTGGTGGAGGCGCCAAGCCGTGACAGGGTCAAGTTTACCGTGCGCGGCCGGTCCGCCCACGCGGGGGTGGAACCGGAGAAGGGCACAAACGCCATCGCCTGCGCCGCGGAGGCGATAGCGGGGCTCTCCCTGGGACGGCTGGACGAGCGGACAACCGCCAATATCGGCATCATCAACGGCGGCCGCGCATGCAATATCGTGCCGGACCTGGTGGTGGTGGAGGGGGAACTCCGGAGCCTCTCCGAGGAACAGTTGGAAGAGGAGCGGCGGGTGATGGTGGACCGGTTCCGGCGGGTGGCGGCCCAGCGAGGATGCGAGGTCGAGGTCCAGGTCGAGCGCTCGTTCTCCCGATTCAAGATTGACACCTCCTCGGTCCCGGTAACAACACTGTGCGGGGCCATGGAGGAGTGCGGCCTCGAGCCGTGGTTCGACCGCACCGGCGGCGGAAGCGACGCCAACGTTTTCAACAGCGAGGGCCTGGAGATGGTCACGTTGAACGTGGGCCTGGCCAACGCACACAGTAAAGAGGAGTTTATACTGAAAGACGACCTCCTGAACGTGTCACGTATCCTGGTGCGCCTCGCGCTCATGGACGCGCCTCTTGAAGGCGAGGGCCGGTGAGCAGCTTTCGCCGGGCAACGGTGGCCGGTACCGCCTGGTTGGGGCCGGATGTGCAGGAGGTACGGCTCGAGTTCGACGACGGTTCGGCGGGGCGCGGGATCGTCCTCGGTGAGCTGGTGGGGGAGGTCGGCCGGGGGGACGAGGTCATCGCCAACACCACCGCCGTGGAGCTTGGCCTGGGGTCGGGCGGTTACCACTTTGTCCTGTGGAACCTGTCCCGGCTGACGCTCGACGTCCCGTCCGGGGGGCATATCATGAAGCTCAGGTACACCCCCCTGCAGCTTAACGTGGAGGCGGTGGAGGAGAGGCTCGCTTGCGACGAGGGGCGGCCGGAGGATATCTCTGGCGCGCTCGAGGGGATGCCGGTGGTAGCCGGTACGCTCCATAGCCAGTTGCCGGCGGTGGCGCTTGCCTACAAGGATGCCCGCCCCGGGGGCCGCCTGGTGTATATCATGACCGACGGCGGGTCGCTCCCGATGAAGTTCAGCCGAACGGTGCGTTTCCTCACCGAAGCGGGGCTCCTTTACTCCACGGTAACGTGCGGCAACGCGTTCGGGGGGGAGTATGAAGCGGTGAACATCTTCGGCGCGCTCGTAGCGGCAAGGGAGGTTTGCGGCGCGGACGCAGCCGTAGTACTCATGGGCCCGGGAATCGTGGGGACAGGCTCCGCGGTAGGCTTCACCGGCATGGAGCAGGGCACGGTCATTAACGCCGCCGGCTCGCTTGGTGGCCGCCCCATTGCGATAGCGAGGATAACGTTCGGCGACTCCAGGGAAAGGCACCTGGGCTTGAGCCACCACACGGTGTCGGCGCTCAAGTACGGGGCCTGCCTGCCTGCTACCGTACCGATCCCGAAGATGAGTGGATCGAAGCGCGAGCGGGTGTGGTCCCAGATCAAGCGGTCGGGCATCGAGGAGACTCACCGGGTGCTGGAGGTCGACGGCGAGAGCGTCCTCGGGCTTATCGAGCAAAGCGGTCACAACCCCACCGTGATGGGGCGGACACCGGCCGAGGAGCCGGAGTTCTTCATGGCCGCGGGTGCCGCGGGGTACGCCGCCGCCCAACCGGATGACAGGCGGTGATTAGTGGTGGATATCAATATAAGCGATCACCGGACACTCGCAACCGAACAGGTGTTCGACGGGAAGGTGGTGGAGGTGTTCGTAGACGAGGTAAGGCTTCCCGACGGCCGGGAGGCCCGCTGGGAGAGGGTTGCCCATCCAGGCGCGGTGGGCATGGTCCCGCTGCTTGGAGACGGAACAGTCGTCCTGGTGAGGCAGTACCGTCACGCCGTAGGTGGGGTGATCCTGGAGATACCGGCGGGGAAGCTGGAGAAAGGCGAGCCGCCGGAGGCGTGTGCCCAAAGGGAACTTGCCGAGGAGGTGGGATACCGCGCGGGCGAGATGGTCAAGCTGGCCGAGTTCTACAACTCGCCCGGCTACAGCGACGAGTACTTCCACCTGTTCCTGGCCCGGGATCTCGAGGAGGAACAGGCCGAGGCGGAGCCCGATGAGTTTTTCCAGGTGGAGAGGGTACACCTCGATAAGGCGTTTAACATGATATCAACCGGCGAGGTGCGCGACGCGAAGACTGTTATCGGGATTACGCTGGCCAAGTTGCTGATTGCGGGTGAGGGATCACCGTACCGCGGTGGTGTCGCACGATGAGGGCCGGCACCGAGCCGGTAGCCCCCCGGTGAAACCGGCTATGGAACGGCAGGACGATACCGGCGGTGAAACCGCCCGGAGTATGAGTCCCGGCGCGGACGGGACTGCCGGGGCCTCGCCTCTGGTCGTGGCGGGGCGCGAGTTCCTGAACTACATACAGGTAGAGAGGGGAGCTTCCGTCAACACGGTCTTAGCCTACCGTCGCGCCGTGGTCAGGTACCTCGACTATCTGTTGTCAATCGGGATAGAGGCCCCCGATGATATTACCCGTGAGGCGCTGGTGGGGTTCGCCGGTGAGCTGTCATCGCGGCAGGGGGCGGGATTGTCTCCCCGGTCGGTTGCCCAGGTGTTCAGCGCGGTACGGATGTTTCACCGTTTCATGGTCACCGAGGGGTACGCGGAGTCGGACCAGTCAACGGTCCTGGCTTCTCCCAGGACGCCGCACAGGTTGCCACGGGCGCTCGACCGGGACCAGGTGGTGAAGCTGCTCGACGCTCCCGCCGGGGGGGACCACAGGGGGGTCCGGGACCGGTTGATACTGGAGATGCTGTACGCGACGGGGATGAGGATATCGGAGCTGGTTGGCCTTGACGTGGTGGACCTGGACCTGCCGGAGAGGATAGTGACGTGCCGCGGCAAAGGGGGAAAGTGGAGGCTGTTGCCGTTTGGCAGGGAAACCCACCGCCTGGCCTTGCTCTACCTGGATGAGGCGAGGCCGTTGCTCGCGGGGGAGCGGCACTCCGCGGCGTTGATACTCAACGCCAGGGGAGGGCGCCTGACCCGGCAGGGATGCTGGAAGATAATAAAGGGGCACGCCGCGGCGGTGGGAATGGAGGATAGGGTGACCCCCCACGTGCTCCGCCACACGTTTGCGACCCACATGCTGGAGGGCGGGGCGAACCTGCTGGTGGTACAGGAGCTACTGGGGCATTCCAGCATCTCCACCACCCAGATATACACCGAGGTCACTGGGAAGCACCTGATGGAGGTCTACAGGAACGCCCATCCGAGGGCTTGAGCGGGCGTGGGGGCCGTGGCCTCGGGTGCTTGTAACCGAAACGCGCCATAAATAGAATTGGCGCTGACAGGCCGAACTACGGCGGGAGAGCTGATGGACTGGCAGACGACAGTATACTTCTTGATAGGCCTTGCCATAGGTGTGGTCCTGCACGAGTATATGCATGGCCGGGTCGCCGACCTGCTGGGGGACCACACCGCCAGGAACGCGGGACGGCTGACCCTCAACCCCGTAGCGCACGTGGACCTGTTTGGGACGGTACTGCTGCCGCTGGCGCTGATCGTCATGAGGGCGCCGTTCGTGTTCGGGTACGCCAAGCCCGTTCCGGTAAACCCTTTCTTCCTGAAAAAGCCCAAGAGGGACATGCTGCTGGTGGCGCTGGCCGGCCCGCTCACAAACTTCGCCATCGCGCTGGTGGTAGCGCTGGCGGGGATGTTGCTCCGGCTCGTGGGGGTGAGCGTATTCTCCACGAACGAGCTTTTCATTGCCCTGTACCGGATAGCGGAAATCAACATCATCCTCGGGTTCTTCAACCTGATACCGGTGCCGCCGCTGGACGGTTCTCACATCGTGGAGTTCTTTCTCCCCCCCCACGCGCAGAAGACTTACGAGTCGATAGCGCCGTACGGCTTTATGATAATCCTGGCTTTCCTGTTGTTCCTGGGAGACTACTTCTTCCGGTTGATGAATCCGATATTCAGTTTGACGGCGAGAATACTATTCGGATTCACGCCGTTCTAACCGTTTACACGTACAAGGGGGTGTTCATTTGAAGGACAGGGTGGTTAGCGGGTACCGGCCCAGCGGGAGATTGCACCTGGGCCACTACCACGGAAACCTGAAGACGATGATGCGGCTCCAGGAGACCAATGACTGCTACTTCTTCGTGGCCGACTGGCACGCGCTCACCACGGATTACCGGGATACCTCGAATCTTGGCATCTACACCACGGAGATGGTGCTGGACTGGCTGGCGGCCGGCCTTGACCCCGGGAAGTGCACCATATACCGGCAGTCCGATATCGAGAGCATCCCCGAGATAGTGCTTTACTTCTCCATTATCACGACCCTGGGCGAGCTGGAGCGCTGCCCCACCTACAAGGAACAGCTCCGCGAGCTGGACTCCCGTGGGGTTAACACCTACGGCTTCCTGGGGTACCCGGTGCTGATGGCGACGGATATCCTTATCGTTGATGCCGAGCTGGTGCCTGTGGGCGAGGACCAGGAGCCTCACCTGGAGCTGACCCGGGATATAGCAAGGCGGTTCAACTCGCTGTACGGGCGGACGTTCCCGGAGCCCCGGGCGATCCTTTCCCCATCGCCGAAGATACCGGGAACCGACGGCCGCAAGATGTCCAAGAGCTATAACAACCACATAGGGCTGGACGACGAGCCCGAGGAGATACGGCAAAAGGTGAGGAAGATGATAACCGACCCGGCCAGGGCCCGCAGGCAGGACAAGGGGCACCCGGGGACCTGCTCGGTGTTCAAGCTGTACGAGGCATACCCGGAGGTGGACTCGCGGAAGCGGGCCGATGAGTGCTCCGAGGCCACAGTAGGCTGCACCGACTGCAAGGACGAGATCGCCGGGGTCATCGCACGGGACATGGCGGGCCTGAGGGCCAAACGCAGGGAGCTTGCCGGGAACCCGGACGTGGTGAGCGAGATACTGGCGGCGGGCGCGGACGTGGTCCGGCCGATTGCCGGAGAGGTCCTCGGCCGGGTGAGGGACGCCATGAACATAGGGAACCTGTAGGGGGGCATCGCTTGAGCTTCGATGTGAAGATAGACGTTTTCGAGGGGCCGTTTGATCTCCTCCTGCAGCTCATAACCACGCAAGAGCTCAGCATCAACGAGGTCCCGGTGGCACAGATAACATCGTCGTTCCTGGAGCACATGAACGCCGAGCCCAACCTGGACCTCGACACCACTACCGAGTTCCTCCTGATAGCGGCGACCCTGCTTCTCATCAAGGCGCGTTCCCTTCTTCCATCACCGGAAAACGAGCTTGACGTGGAAGACGACCCTGAGGCCGCGAAGGAGGACCTGGTGGAGAGGCTCCTGGAGTACAAGACGTTCTCCAACGCCTCGGTTTGGCTCGAGGAGTTATACGCGCGAAACGGGTGGTATATCCCGCGCCTGAGAGAGCTCGAGGAGGAGTACGCCCACCTCTACCCCGACCCGTTCGAGGGGGTGGAAGTCTCCGGCCTGTCACAGGCGTTGATGGACCTGCTGATCGAGATGGCTCCCGCCCAGGTGGATACGTCGTATATCGCGCCCATCAAGGTCTCGGTAGCCGAGAAAATTCAGTGGGTCCGGGAGAACCTCGAAGACGTCGGCTCAACGACGTTCAGCGAGCTGATACTGGAGTGCCGCACCAAGCTAGAGGTCATAGCGACTTTCCTGGCGATACTCGAGCTCTACAAGAGCGGCGAGGTCACACTTACTCAACGGAAGCGGTTCGGGAAAATCGAAGTGAAAATAGCGGAGGGGGAAAAGG
>JAHIPE010000183.1 GCA_018894655.1 Actinomycetota bacterium | reverse complement strand
GAGCGCCTTCGGGATATACACCGCCGCTTTCGAGGGGGGGATAGCTTTCGGCGCGATAGCTATGGGCCCGTTCGTCTCTTGGCTCGGGTTCCGGTACGCTTAACTGTTAATAGGCTGCGTCAGCCTTATCGGCGCGGTGTTCTTCGCCTCCTCTTACCCTTTCCTGGCCGGAAAAGGGGGCTCCCGTCAGCCTGGCCGCTAACGTTGCTACTCCGTCCCCGGGGACGCGAGCCTCTCGGCCAGGGCCACCGCTTCCACAGGCCCCGGGGCGGCCTCCATCCTCCCCCGCCCGCTCTTCTCCAGGTTCCAGCTGTCCAGCCCTACGACCGGTTTTCCCATCTTGATACCGAGAGCGATCTCCGAGAGTGTCCCGTACCCGCCCCCCACAGCTATCAGCGCGTCGCCGGCCCTGGCCACCAGGGCGTTGCGCGCTTCCCCCATGCCCGTCGGCAGAACAACGGTCAGCCACTGGCTGGCGCCCTCGCGGCCTCCCGGCAGGATCCCCACCGTGACACCTCCCGCTTCGTGCGCCCCCTTCGCGGCCGCGTCCATCACCCCTCCCAGGCCCCCGCAGACGAGAACGTGTCCCCTCCCGGCTATCTCGAGGCCCACCTGGTAAGCGATCTCGCAGGTTTTCCCGTCGCAGTCGCCCGCGCCCACCACCGCTATATACATCACCCTAACCTCCAGGATCATCCGGACAGTGTCCGGCACGCTTCTATCTCCTGTCATTATATCCCGGGGCACGTCTCGAGCCCGTCTTGCCGGCCGTGTACGCATTTGACATCTAACATCCCATGTTAGAGAATTCGCAACGGTGGAACGGGGAGAGAGCCATGAGCGAAGAGCCACAGACGATAACCGTTGGAAAACTCGCCCGGGCGGTGACCGAGGCCAGCGGCATCCGCTGCACGCCCCGGATGATACGGAACTACGAGTCCAAGGGCCTGATCGCCAAGCCGAGGCGGTCAACCGGCGGTATCAGGCTCTACCCGGCGGGGGGCATCGAGAGGATCGTTCGCATCAAGAAGCTCCAGCACGAGTTCGACCTGTCGCTGGCCGCCATCAACCACCTTCTGGAGCGGCAAGACGACGGGAGCCTGCCTCCGGAGGCCTCTCAACTGCTCAGTGAAACTGCTGCCACCCGCGGGGCGCTTCCGCCGGGGGGGGAGCCCCGCCGCGCCCGCCTGGTGGAGGCCGCGGACGGGGTCTTGCGGGCCAAGGGATACCGGGAGACCACTATCGAAGATATAGTCAACGAGGCGGGGGTCGCGAAAGGCACCTTTTACCTGTACTTCAACAACAAGCAGGACCTGTTCCTGGAGGTCCTGAGCAGGGCGGTGCTGGCGCTTGAGAGCCACCTGGAGGAGGCGCTGGACGGCGTTACCGGACCGTTGGACCGTCTCCGGAAACGGGCCCTCTCCTACATGCGCGGGTACCTGAACTACCGCGACCTCATCTTCATTCTCTACGGCGAGGCGGTGGGCGGTGACATCCGTTTCCAGCGCGAGTTCCACGACATCTACCGGAGGCTTACGTCCACGCTCTCCGAGGATATAAGGGAGGTCGCCGCCAGGTTCGGCGCTCTCTCCTCCGTGGACCCGGAGCTGCTCTCCTACGCCCTGGTAGGCGCCGGTGAGATGCTCGCCTACCGGTCCACCCTCGACGACCGTTACGACCTGGAGGAGATCGTTTCGGGGGCGATAGGCCTGCTCAGCGGTGACGCCGACACGCCGCCACCCCGGGAAGGTTCTCAAAGCCGTTCGCCCGACCCTCAAGCGGTCGGCGACTGACCGGACAGTCAGTCTTGATAATGAGTAAAGAAAGGAATACCATTGACCAGGACGCGGACCGGGATAAACTCCCCGCCGGGGTCCCGCGGGGGGCCTCAGGCTTACGCGCAACACCGACTGGGGGTGATAAAGACGACTAAAGCGAGTAGTCATAACAGAAAGAGTTTCTGGAGGTGAAAGTGTTGCAAGGAATGAGAAAGGTTGCTGTCGTGGGCAGCGGCCAGATAGTCTCCAAGGAGGCGTACCGGGAGTCGTTCATGGCCGAACTCGTCCGGAACGCCGTTCACGCGGCTCTCGACGACACGGGGTTGACCATTGACGACATAGACACCCTGGTGGGTTGCGGCTGCGACATGATTGACGGCCGGAGCATCTCGAGCGTTTTCTCATTGGAGGCCTGCGGGGGCTTCATGAAGGAGGAGACCAAGGTCGAGGGGGACGGAACCCAGGCTGTTTACTACGCCGCCATGCGCATCATGTCCGGAGCCTTCGACACCGCGCTGGTGACTTCGTACTCGAAGACCAGCGAGTCCGAGCCCCACTATTACACCGGCCTGATGTCGGAGCCGTTCTACATGACGCCGATGGGGCTCGATTACCTGTCGGTTTCGGCGCTGCAGGCCGATGTTTACATGAGGAAGTACGGCATTACCAGAGAGCAGGCCGCGCTGGTGGCGGTCAAGAACCTCAAGAACGCGCTGAACAATCCGTACGCCCAGCGCAAGAAAGACATGAGCGTGGACGACGTCCTGGGCTCAAAGATGCTGGCCACTCCCCTGACCGAGTTCGACCTCTGCCCGTCGTCCGACGGCGCGGCGGCCATCATACTGGCCGCCGAGGGCACGGCTGAGATGATCGCCGACAGCCCCGCCTGGATAACCGGCCTGGGGTGCTGCGGGGACATCTACTACCCCGGGCAGCGGGATCTCACCGAGCTCGCCTCGGCGCGAAAGGCCGCCCGGCAGGCGTACGAGGCCGCCGGGATAAAGAAACCGCTGAAGGACATCGACGTGGCGGAGATAACCGACGTCTGCTCCTACCACGAACTCATGCTCTACGAGGCGCTCGGCTTCTGCGGTGACGGCGAGGGCGGAAAGCTGGTCGAGTCGGGCAAGACGGAGATGGGCGGGCAACTTCCGGTCAACCCGTCCGGCGGCTGCCTGGCATCCAACCCCTGGCTTGTGACCGGCATCAACAGGGTCGCCGAAGCGGCGATGCAGGTTTCCGGCAAGGCCGGGAAGCACCAGGTGGAAGGAGCGCGGACCGCGCTCGCCCACGGCGCCGACGGCATGGGCCTTCAGACCAACGTGGTCGTGATACTGGCAAGCCCGGCTTGAGGGCAGGAGGTGAGTGACTTGAAGAGAAACGTTGCAGTTATAGGGACCGGCCAGACGCTCGTCAAGATGCGCCGGGAGGACGTGGACTTTCCCGGCCTCTGCTTCGAGGCGGTGAGCGCGGCGCTGGAGGACGCGGGGATGACCCTCGAGGATATCGACGCGGTGGTGCACGGCAGCGCCCCCGAGTACTTCGAGGGTGTGAACGCCCCCGAGAAGTGGTGCCTGG
>JAHIPE010000182.1 GCA_018894655.1 Actinomycetota bacterium | reverse complement strand
TGGTGGATGTCCCATATTCCTTCGAGCAGGTGTTTGGCCTCCTCCTCGCGGCCCGCGGGTACCAGGATCAACTGCTGGTTGGACGGGGAGGTCGGGAAATCAAGCCCGATCTTCTTGCTGAGCACCGGTATCCCCTCCGACTCCAGCGCACCCACGAGCATTCCCGCCACCACCTGGTTCGGCGCTATCGCGACCCTGACCCAGTCACCGTAGGTGGCCATGCGGTCACGGCGCCTCCTCGAGCGCCCGCTCGATCTCCTCCACAGCCAGCTCAACACGTACCGCCCTCCTCTCGCCGGTATAGCGCACCTTCAGGTCCACGGTCCCGTCGGAGTCCAACTTCTTCCCGATCACCACCTGCAGCGGCAACCCCACCAGGTCGGCGTCGTTGAACTTCACCCCGGGACTCGCCTCACGGTCGTCCACCAGGATCTCCATACCCCTGCCGGCCAGCGCTCGAGTGAGCCGTTCGGCCGCCTCGGCCTGCTCCCGCCTCCCGGGGCTTATGACTAGCACCTCTACCGGCAAAGGCGCTACCGATACCGGCCACTTGATACCCCCGTCGTCGTGATGCTGCTCCACCACCGTGGCCAGGATCCTTGATGTGCCGATCCCGTAGGTGCCCATTATCATCGGCTTGTCCTTGCCGTCCCTGTCGGTGAAAGAGGCCCCCATCGCCTCGCTGTACTTGACACCCAGCTTGAAGATATGGCCTATCTCTATGCCCCGCGCTATCCTGAGCTCTCCACCACAACGAACACAGGCATCGCCCTGGACAGCGGTCGCCACGTCAAACGCGGGCTCGGCGGCGAAATCACGCCCCTCCTCCACCCCCCCCAGGTGATAGTCAGGCCTGTTAGCGCCACATATCAACCCCCGCGCGCCCGCGATCTCCAGGTCGAAGACCGTCCGTACCCCCTCGAGCCCAACCGGCCCGGTATACCCCGCGGTCACCGCCGGGAACTTCTCGCGCTCGTCCTCCCTCATGGGGTGGAACTCATCGGTCCCCAGGACACGGGCCAGCTTGGTCTCGGACACCTCCCTGTACCCCGGGACGAAGACCGCGACCGCCTCTCCCCCGGCGACGTACAGGACGCACTTGGTCACCGAAGCGGGCCCTGTGCCCAGGAAAGACGCCACCTCCTCGACCGAGACCAGGCCGGGAGTGTGCACCTCCTGTGGCGCCGCCGCCTCGGTGCCGCCGAACATACCCCCCGGGGAGTGTGACTCCAGCTCGGCGTCGGCCCCGTAGTCGCAGTCGCCGCAGTAGACCAACACGTCTTCCCCTATTCCTGAGACCACCATGAACTCGTGGGAAACGTCCCCGCCGATGAGGCCGGTGACGGCCTCGACCACCCTCACCGGGAGGGAGCACCCCCGCGCCACCGATGAGTACGCCTGGCGCATGCGGTCATACGTCCGGTCAAGGTCACCCTCGTCGACATGGAAGCTATACGCGTCTTTCATCCTGAACTCGCGCCCGCGGATCAAGCCGAACCTCGGCCGCGTCTCGTCGCGGAACTTCGTCTGTATCTGGTACAGGTTTACCGGCAGGTCGCGGTAGGAGGGCGCGGTCTTCGCAACCGCCTCCGTTATCAACTCCTCCGCGGTAGGCCCAAGGCAGAAATCCCTGCCCTGGCGGTCGCCAAGCCGCATCATCTCGGGGCCGTACTGGTGCCACCTGCCGCTCTTCATCCATGGATCGGCGGGATGCAGCGTGGGTAGAACGACCTCCAACGCCCCCGCCGCGTTCATCTCGCGGCGCACGATATCCTCAACCCTCTGGAGGGCCAGGGCGCCCAGCGGCAGCATTGTGTAGATCCCGGCGGCAACCGCCCTCATCATGCCCGCCCTCAGCAGCAGTTCGTGGCTTGGTATCTGGGCTTCAGCCGGCTTCTCCTTGAGCGTGGGAACCGTCACCCGCGAGAATCTCAACCACTCTCACCCCTCTCACGCATCAGCTTCCTTATCTCCCCTATCAGCTCATCGAACACACTATCAGGGGGCACGTGCCGTATCTTCTCTCCGGCCACGAACAGCACCGCCCCGTCGCGCCCCCCGGCGATGCCCACGTCCGCCTCCCGCGCCTCCCCGGGCCCGTTGACCGGGCACCCCATCACCGCGACGGTGAGCGGAGCACGGTAGCTCTCGATCGCCTTCTCGACCCGTACCGCCAACCCGATAACGTCGATCTCGGTCCGGGCGCACGTCGGACAGGATATCACCTGGGGGCCGGCTTCGCCCAGGTCCAGCGAGGCCAGTATCTTCCGGCCCACCCTGACCTCCTCCACCGGCTGCGCGGTGAGCGACACCCGGATTGTATCGCCTATCCCCTGGGCCAGTATCGCCCCTATGCCCACGGCGCTCCTGATGGCGCCCGACCACAGAGTACCCGCCCCGGTAATGCCGACGTGAAGCGGCCAGGCACTCTCCCGGGCCACTATCCGGTACGCCTCGATGGTGCGCGGCACATCGGACGCCTTGACCGATATCTTGAGCCGCGTCACCCCGCATCCCTCCATCAACGCGGCTCCATGGAGCGCGCTCTCGGCCAGCGCCGCGGCCTCCACCTTTCCCCCCGGACCCCTGAGCCGCTTCTCCAGCGAACCCGAGTTCACCCCGACCCGCACCACCACACCGGCGGCCTCGGCTGCCCGGGCTATCTCCTCCAGGCGAGAACCCCCCCTCATCGTGCCGGGGTTGATGCGGATGCCGGCGACACCCTGCTCTACCGCCAGCAACGCCAGCCGGTAGTCGAAGTGGATATCGGCCACCACCGGGAGCGTTGTGCCGGCCACTATCCGCCCCAGGGCCTCCCCCGCGTCCCTGTCCGGAACGGCCACACGCACGATATCGCACCCCGCCGCCTCCAGTTCGCCTATCTGGAGCAGTGTAGCCCCGACGTCGGCGGTATCGGTGTTGGTCATGGACTGCACACTCACCGGGGAGCCACCGCCAACCGGCACCTCACCCAGCATTATCCGCCTTGTCTCGAACCTGCCTGTCATGCCAGCCTCACGGCTTGAAAGGGTTGGACATCGGATTGAGTATATCCAGAACGGCCAGCCTCAGGGCAACCAGGGATAAGATGATTATCACCGCCCACGCCAAAGGCATCAGCTTGCGGATGTCGATCGTCCGCCCGGATATCTTCTCGATGATGATGACCAGCAGGTGCCCGCCGTCAAAAGGCGGCAGCGGGATGAGGTTGAATATCGCCAGGAACAGGAACAGCTGTGCGATGACGAAAATGAAGATGGATAGGTTCTCCCCCGCCGCGTGGAACGTAAGTTGCGCCGCCCCGACGATGCTTCGGGGGCCCTCCTCGGTGCGGGGCTCCATTCCGACTATCATCCTGAGCGTGCTCAGTGAGAACAGCTTACCGATCCCCTTGACCAGCAGCACGGTCACCTGGCCGGTGGTCTTGAGCGCCTGCCACACGGCCTTCACCGGGTTGGACCTCTCCGTGTACGTATCCTCGAGGTCCACCTCTATCCCGACGTAACCGTTACCATCCACATCCAGCAGTTGGGCTTCCGTCTTGAAGCTATCCTCATCGCGGGTAACATCCAGGGTAACCACCTCGCCCGGGCGGCTGGAGAGCTCGTGGCTCAACTCCGACCAGTCATGGACCTCGACCCCGTCGACGGCGGTGATGAGGTCGCCATCGCGCAGGCCCGCCTGATACGCGGGTCCCTCGACCACTTCCTCCTCGGATATCTCCACCTCTTTCTGCACCTCTCCAACCCTGCCGGTCAGCACCGGGTACCCTATCGGCCAGAAGAACAGGAAGAAAAGCAACACGGCGATCAGCACATGGACCACCGAGCCGGCGAGTATAACCACCGCTCGCTTCCAATAGGCCGCCGAGTAATAACTTCGAGGCACGTCCTCCTCGGGGACCTCCTTATCGGGGTCCATGCCCAGGATGCGCACCGACCCCCCCGCCAGGAACCACTTGATCGAGTAGCGGGTCTCCCCTCGGTCCCACCCCACTATCTCGGGGCCGAAACCGATGGAGAACTGCTCCACCTTGATCCCTACCGCCTTGGCGGCGAAGTAGTGGCCCAGTTCATGGGTAAGAATCATGAAGGCGATGAACAGGACGGCGACTATCACCCAGACGACTATCACTTCCGCCCCTCCATACTGTCGATGACCACTCGCGCCATCCGGCGAGCGTCCCCCTCGGCGCTCTTTATCTCCTCCAGGGTGTCCCCGGGAAGCGGGCGGTGGCCCTCGAGCACCCGGTCCACCACCGCCGGTATGCCGGTGAACCGTATTCGCCGCCCGAGAAACGCGGAAACGGCCTCCTCGTTCGCGGCGTTCATGGCAGCCGGGTACGTACTCCCCATGCGGCCTGCCTCGCAGGCGAGCCCCAGGCAGGGAAAACGGCCCCGGTCCACCTCCTCGAACGAGAGGTCCTCCCGCTCGACCAACGAGAGGAACGGCGCCGGCGAGGGGGACCTGTCGGGGTAAGTCAGCGCGTACTGTATGGGGACCCTCATGTCCGGCACGCCGAGTTGCGCCAGGACAGAGCCGTCCACCATCTCTATCATGGAGTGTACGACGCTCTGGGGGTGCACTATGACGTCAACCGAGTCGATATCCACCGAGAACAGGTGGTGCGCCTCCAGCACCTC
>JAHIPE010000181.1 GCA_018894655.1 Actinomycetota bacterium | reverse complement strand
TTACGGTGTAGTACCTCCAGCATCAATGGTCCTGGTCGCTCCCATCCATGGCTCCTGAATTAATCAACTCCATGGAGACCTTGGAGATCCTATTGTTCCTGAGCTTTTCCACCTTGATCGCGACCCCGTTGTACACGAAAGTCTCGCCGGGCACCGGCAGGTGGCCCAGGATTTTCAAGATGAGCCCTCCTACCGTGCCAACGTCACCCTCCTCGGGGAGCTTGATCCCTAGCTTTTCATTTATGTCGTCGATGTTCACCCGGGCGTCCACCTGGAAGCGATTGCTGGCAACCTGGTCCACCAGTTTGACCTCGAGGTCGAACTCGTCGAATATCTCTCCCACGATCTCTTCCAGAAGATCCTCGATGGTCACCAGGCCGGCAACAGTCCCGTACTCATCCACCACGATCGACATGTGCACCTTGCGTTCACGTAACTCCCGGAGCAGTTCGCTCAGGTTCTTGGTCTCAGGGATGACGTAAGCGTCCCTCACAATCTCCTCGATGCCGTGATCGATGTTCCCCTTCTGGAGGTACTTCATCAGGTCCTTGGCGTAGATGACCCCAACGATGTCGTCCAGGTTGTCGCCGTGAACCGGTATCCTCGAGTACCCGTGCTTTATGGCAAGCGCGAGCGCGTCCTTCACCGCCGCGTCGTGCGGCAGCGTCACCATGTCCGGCCGGGGGACCATAACCTCTCTCACCATGGTGTCACCGAACTCGAAGACCGAGTGGATCATCTCCTTTTCTTCCTCTTCGATCACGTCGTACTCCCCGGCGGCGCTCACCATCGCCTTTATCTCTCCCTCGTCCGTGACTATCATCTCCGTTGTCAGGCCTTTCCTGTGGAACAACCGCAGTACCCCGTTGGCGATGTACTCGAATAGAACCGCCAGGGGATGCAGGAACTTGCTGAGGAGTGTTATGGGCCGGGTGACGCGCAGCGCCATCCTCTCCGAATTGTGGCTGGCGGAGGCCTTGGGGATGAGCTCTCCGAAGACAAACATGAAAACGGTGGCAACCGCCGTACCCGCGGCGACACCGACACCGGCGTTGTTGGTCAGCCTGGTCACCATCCAGGTAGCCAGAGACGCCGTGGTGAGCTGGACCACCAGGATCATCAGGAGCAGTGAAGGCAGGAAATACCCGGGGTTCTCTACCAGTCGCTCCAGTTTGTCGGCTCTGGCAACCTCATTCTCAACCAGGTACCGGACCCTTATGCGGCTGACACGCATGAGTGACGTTTCCGAGGCTGCCAGGTACGCGGCTATCACCAGGAGGACCACCAGTGTTACGCTCACCAGGATAACTGTCATGAAAATAATCTCCTAATACTCGTCCCGTATTATAGTTCGACCAAGCAGTTCCGTTTCCATAGCATACATCTTCCGCTTCTCTTCGGGGGTCCGGTCACCGTAGCCAACGAGGTGCAGCAACCCGTGAGCGGCAAGAAGTTCCAGTTCCCGGGCAAGCGTCTCCCCCTCCTCGCGCGCCTGCTGCCGGGCGACCGGGACACATATCACGATATCCCCCAGTAGCGCCCGCCGACCTCCACCATGGGTGTCCCATCCGATCTCCCCGGGAGCCGCCTGGGGGAAAGCCATGACGTCGGTAGGCTCGTTCCTGCCCAGGTACTCAAGGTTGAGCTGCCTCATCGCTTCCGCGTCGACCATCATTACGCTGAGCTCCAGGTCTTGCCCCGGGGTGACGCTTTCGAGCATTCTTCCAAGCGACCTCTTAAGGCAGCGGAGACGCCTACTTCCCAGGTGGACCTCTGTCTTGACCTTTACGAGCACCTTTCTTGCCACCCCCCGAATTCAATATAGCGGGATACTCTATTCTGGGGTGATATGCGCTTATGAGTATCTTGGAGAATACGCCTCTGATCTTGTTGACATCGCTGAAGGTTATGCCCGACTCGTCCAGTTGGCCGTCGGCTATCTTCCCGTCCACGATCCTGTTCACCATCTGCTCTATTGCCGCCGAGGAAGGTCGGTTCAACGTACGTGCGGTCGCCTCGACCGCGTCCGCCAGCAGCAGGATGCCCGCCGTCCTTCTCCGCGGCTTGGGGAAATGGTAGCGGAACCTGTCCAGGTCAACCGGCCCGCCGTCCGCCGCCTCCACCGCGCGGTCATAGAAGAACCTGACGACGCTGGTTCCGTGGTGTTGCTCTATGATGTCCACGATGTCCGGCGGCAGGTGGTGCCTCTTGACCATCTCGACCCCGTCCTTGACGTGAGAGGTTATTACCAGGGCGCTCAGGTTAGGGGTGATGCGGTTATGGGGGCTGCTGTTCGCGGGCTGGTTCTCTATGAAGAACTGCAACCTCTTGAGCTTTCCCACGTCATGGTAGTAGGCGGCTACACGGGCCAGCATTGGATCGCTGCCTGTCTCCCTTGCCGCCGCCTCGGCGAGGTTAGCGACCATGACGCTATGGGAGTAGGTGCCGGGTGCCTTCATCGAGAGCTCCTTGAGCAACTCCTGTTCCGGAGACGCCAGCTCCAGCAGCCGGGTGCTGGTTGTTACCCTGAACGTCGTCTCCAGGAACGGTAGTAAGCCCATTGCCACGATCATGCAAAGGAAACCGTTGGCAAAACCGATAGCGGTGTTGAGGGTCAATCCCTGGCGGAACTGGGTTATCGCGCAGGTGCCAAGAGCCGCCAGGGCTACCCACAGGGAGGTGTAGACGCCGGCCCACCGGAGCTCGTGACGGCTGGACTGACCCGAAACGATAAGCGCGGGAAAGAACCCCCCCAGCAGGACAAATGCCGTAAGCGAGTAGTTGCCCCCTGTCACCGCCCCGGTTACGAGCGAGCAGATGATGACCAGTACTATCGCGACGGCGGTATCCATCAGGACCGCGGCTACTATCGCCACCACCGCGGCGGGCATGATGTATCCCCAGGAAGGTGACAGGTACCCGGCGGCAATGGCTATGATCTTGGCCAGGGCGGTGAAAACGACGACCAGCACCCCCAGAAGGAAAAGGAGGCCGGGGCTATCGTAGATGACCCGCCTGTACTTGGCCAGGTACATTCCAAACATCCCCAGCAGCAGAAGGGCGAACATGCCGAAGTAGAGCAGGTTGATGGGTGTGAACGTCGGTTTCTTGAAGCCGAGGCTCTTGAGCAGTGCAACCTGCCGAGCGGTCACCACGTCCTCTTTCTCCACTATCACCTCTCCCTCCAGCCAGGTGGTGACTACCGTGGTCACAGCATCTCGGGCCGCCTCCCTCCTTTTCTCCGTCTCCTTCTCGTTTATGACCGAGTTGGGCTGGATGAAAGAGGCGGCTATGAGCACCGATAGTCCTCGAACGGCCGGGTCTGTGGAGACCTCAACGGCGATGGCCTCCGCCTCTTGGGCCGCCCTGTCCATGGTGTCACCGGTTACGCGGCCTTCCATGACACGCTTGATGACCTCCAGTGAGGCTTCCTGAACGCTACTGCGCTGCCGGGCGGACATCGAAAGGGCACCCTCGGCCACTGCGGCGTCGATCTCCCCGGAAAACATGCTCACCAACTGGTTGACCTTCTCCTGGACGGAGATATCCATGGCGTCGACCTGTTCGACCGCCGCGAAGAACCCCTCGAGGCTTTTCTCCACCTTGCCGGCTACGCTGTTATCGCGAACGTACACATCCTGCACCGCTTCCGCGGCGGATTCCCTCTGCTCGTCGGTCTTTACCTCGTCGATGTACTGCACGGTCCTCGGCGCCACTATGTCGCGGGGGCTCGGTTTGCCCACAAGAATCCTGTACCCGAAGGGGGATATCTCCACCGAGATTATAGCCACCACGAACAGGAAGGTAACGGCCGCCACCACCCTCCGCCTAGAGGATAATGAAGTCGTCCGGAGGCGGGTCCTCAATCGGTCCACCTTGTCAAGGTATTTCTTATAGGTTTTCATTGCCGCCGGTGTCTTCTCCGTTGGGCGGTGATTCGAATTCCTTGTACGCCTCTACTATCTGCTGGACGATCTTGTGCCGCACAACGTCGCTTGCGTCAAGGTACACGAACGAGACGCCCTCAATGCCTGAGAGGATCTTACGCACTACCAACAATCCGGATCTCAGCTCCTTGGGGAGATCCACCTGTGTTACATCACCGGTTATTACCGCGCGGCTACCGAACCCCAGCCTGGTCAGGAACATCTTCATCTGCTCCGGGCTGGTGTTCTGGGCCTCGTCCAGGATAATGAAGGAGTCGTTCAGCGTCCTGCCGCGCATGAAAGCCAGTGGCGCTACCTCTATTATGCCCTGGTCCATCATCTGGTGGAACTTTTGAGCGCCCAGCATCTCGTAGAGAGCGTCGTATAGTGGCCTCAGGTAAGGGTCCACCTTCTGGTAGATATCACCCGGCAGGAAACCCAGCTTCTCGCCCGCCTCCACCGCCGGCCGGGTAAGTACGAGCCTGTTCACCCTCCGGTCAAGCAGGCACTGGACCGCGTAAGCGAGCGCCAGGTAGGTCTTCCCCGTGCCGGCGGGGCCGATGCTGAACACTATGGTGGATTTTCGGATCATATCTACGTAGCGCTTCTGCCCCACGGTCTTGGGCCTTATCACCTTGCCCCGTGCTGAGAACACCGCTTCCTTGAAGACCTCGGTGGGCTTGACATCTTTCCCGTTCTTGACCATATCGATGATCTGGGAAAGGTTCTCGGGTGTTATGACCAGATCCTCCTCCAGGAACTCGATGAGTTCCTCGAACAGCCTGGTGCAGACCTCTGTCTCCTTGGCCTTGCCCCGGATGTCTATCTCGTTGCCACGGGCGATGACTCGGCAGTTGAACGCCTCCTCCACCATCCGCAGGAACCTGTCCTCACGGCCGAGAAGGGAGACCATCGGCTGGCTGCTGGGCACTACGATCTTGACCTCGGTGAAGTCAGA
>JAHIPE010000024.1 GCA_018894655.1 Actinomycetota bacterium | reverse complement strand
CGCCGGCGGCGATAGTCGCCACCTCGGCGGTCCTGTTCACGTTCCACCCGCCCCACATCGAGCTCAACCCGCTGTTCTTACTGGTGCCCCTATCCTGCCTGCTGCTCTTTTACATCATCCTCAGCACCTACCGGGTAATCACCGCATGACCGGTTTGAGGTCAGGGGTGCGCAAGTACTGGACGCTGCTCAGGTTTAAGATATCCCTGGTGTACCTCTTCGGGCTCACGTTCGGTTTCTCCATCGCCGCCGACGCCAACCCGGATATCGCCTGGTACCGGATACTGTTCGCCGTTATCGCCTTCTTCTGCGCCTCCTTTTTCGCGAGCACGCTCAACTTTTACGCCGACGTGGAGGCGGACCGGGGTTTCGACGGCCGCTTCAAGGACATGGACCTCACCGGCCAGCCGTTCGTCACCGGGGAGATGGGCAGCCTGGAGACCGTACTGGCGTTCTCCCTGTCCGCGGCGGGGTGCGTGCTGTTCTCGCTCCTGGCGGGATACAGGTTCGCTCTCTTCATGATAGGTTTCGGGGTGGTCATCGGGCTGTTGTACAGCCATCCCTGGTTCCGGCTCAAGGCGCGCCCTCTAACCGATATCCTGTGCAACATCACAGGCATGACGTTCACCCTCCTGGCGGGCCTCTCGCTTTCGGTGGACTGCCTTCCGCCGGTACTCTTCCTCGCCTGGTGGGCCCTGTTCGTGACGGTCGTCTACATCCCAACAGTGGTAAACGACGTGCCCTTTGACAGCCAGGCGGGGTACAGGACCTCGGGGGTGGCCTTCGGGGCGGCCCGGCTCCTCTACTCGATGGTACCACTTACCGTCGCCATGGCCCCACTGGCGGTGCTGATCGCGATCGCCGATACAGCATGGCAGTACCGGCTGATGGCGGGCCTGGGCACGGTGCTGGCCGTCGCCGGGGTGACGGTGGTACTGTACTGCTGGAAGCCCCCTCACATCGAGCTCGACCCCAACTGGGTCCTGGTCCCGATGAACCTGTTCATCATCTTTTTCCTGGTCTACGGCATAATCCGCGTAGCGCGGGGGGCCTGAAGCCGGATTCTCACATAACATTAACCACAATTACAACATTGCCCCCATCCTCAACAAAACGCAACAATGGTGCCAGGCACCAGGCGTGCGTTTTGCCGGGTTCCGGCGGGAGCCCTGCTGTAAACGAAAACGGAATTGATGGTATCCTAGTCAGGGTCTGGAAATATATTGCCGGGTGCAAGACGCCTCTGGAGAGGATAAACTGATGTCATTACCACTCGAGGGCATGAGAGTCCTCGACCTTACCAGGTTGCTTCCGGGGCCTTTCTGCACGGTCCTCCTGGCCGACATGGGCGCGGACGTCATCAAGGTCGAGGACCCCCGGATGGGCGACTACCTCCGCTGGAACCCGCCTCTCGGCTCCTCCGGCATGAGCGTGCACTTCCATACCATCAACAGGAACAAGCGAAGCATCGCACTGGACCTGAAGAAAAGAGAGGGCCGCGAGCTCCTGCTCGAGCTTGCCGGGTGGGCGGAGGTACTGGTGGAGCAGTTCCGCCCGGGGGTCATGGAAAGGCTGGGGCTGGGGTACGACACCGTGCGAGAGGTTAACTCACAGGTCGTCTACTGCTCCATCACCGGTTACGGTCAGGACGGCCCGTACCGGGACCTGGCCGGGCACGATATCAACTACCTGGGCTACGCGGGGGTGCTGGGCCTGACCGGGGACGCGGACGGCCCCCCGGTGCTCTCGGGGGTACAGATAGCGGACCTGGGGGCGGGGGGAATGTTCGGCGCGCTGTCGATACTGATGGCATATATACACGTACTCAAGACCGGCGAGGGCCAGCACCTGGACGTGTCCATGATGGACGGGAGCATCTCCTGGCTTACCATCAACACCGGGGAGTTCTTCGCGGGAGGCGAGGCGCCCCGGAGGGGGGAGCAGGTGCTGCACGGGTTGTGGCCCTGCTACAACATCTATCCGGCTGCCGACGGCTACATGGCGGTGGGTTCCCTGGAGGAGAAGTTCTGGAAGCGGCTCTGCGAGCTCCTGGGGAAACCGGAGTACGCCGGTGAGCAGTTCAACCCCGAGAAGCGCGACGAGCTGTTCTCCTGGCTCGAGGATGCGCTATCAAGGAAGACACGGGCCCAGTGGATGGAGATCTTCGGGGGTGAGGACTGCTGCGTGTCGCCGGTGCTCTCCCTGGACGAGATGAGCAAAGACCCCCAGGTGCTGCACAGGAAGATGGTCGTGGAGGTCGACGACGAGAAGTTGGGGCGTTCAAAGACGCTGGGGATACCGGTGAAGTTCTCCCGTACGCCAGGCGAGATAAGGAGTTCGGCGCCTTCCCAGGGCGAGCACACCGATGAGGTGCTCCGGATGCTGGGTTGCTCGGGTGAAGAGATCGGGAGGCTGAGGTCCGACGGAGTCGTCAAGTAGCAAAAAGTCGCTTGGAGGCGAGATGGCGGATAAAGAGGAAGCAACGGAAGAGGCGGAGGAGACGAAGCAAGTCACCCAGAGGGTAAGCCGCGTGCTGAAGGCGATGGGGGCGGCCGCCGGGAAGGTGTTGAGCAGCGAGGAGATGATCTCGGGCACGCTTTCCACCCTCTCCCCTGAGATGCTGGCCCAGGCGTTCAACGAGAACCCGGAGTTCTACGTCAAGCTGGTGCACGAGCTTTCCACCGAGGTCATAGCCAAGAGCGTCAACGAGAACCCGGAGTTCCTAGAGGACATGATGGACCTGATAGACCCCGAGGTGATCGCCGGGCCTACGAACCGGAACCCCGAGTTCATGAAGCGGTTCATGGAGTTCCTGGACCCCGAGGTGATCGCCGACGTCATCAACAGCATGCCGGAGTTCCTGATAGCGGTAACCAACGCCATCGACCCGGAGGTGTTAGCCCACGTGGCCGACATGACCATCGAGTGGGTCACCCGGCTTGTGGGTCACCTTGACCCCGACATGATTGCAAGGACCGTGAACGAGAACGTCGAGTGGGCCGTGGAGGTGCTGTCGAACTACGACCCGGTGGTGATAAAGGAAGTGGTAGAGAGGAACAGGGACTGGATCCTGGACCTGCTCCGGATCCTGGACCCAGCGATAATGGCCGGGATATTCAACGAGTACCAGGGATTCTATCTTGGTATAGTGGAGCACCTCGACAGGCGTCTGCTGGCGGACACGGTAGAGGAGGCGGCCCGGAAGGGGGCATACGACGGCATCGTCCTCCTGGTGGACGCCGAGATACCGGGCATGGGGTCCTACGAGGGGTGCGAGATACGTATAAAGGGTGCACGCTACGATGGTGGTTGATGCCGGGAGGGGGAGATGTTGTTTGCCGCTGTTGAGTTATCGACGGTAGCGCTGGTTACGGTCGCGGTGTTGGTATGGTTCGGCTGCGCCTTCTATACGGCGGGGGTGGCCCGAAACAGCGGGAGGAGTTACCACCTGTGGCTGCTCATCGGAGTGTTGACCGGCCCCCCGGGGCTCGTGTTCGCTTATCTCTTGCTGGAACTGACCGGTGAGCGGAGCCGGAGGATACGTTACGGCGAGGGGGGCAAGTCGGATATAGCCGAGATGGTGCGCTGCCCCAACTGTAACCAATCGGTGCCGCGCAGCTTCGAGCACTGCCAGTTCTGCGGGGCCCCGCTCTCCCGGAGAAAGCACCGCTGAGGAGCGGGGGTGCCGGTAGCGTGCCCCCGGATTTTGCCTGCTGAACCAACGGGGGTCAGGTCTTGAATCTTGAATTAAGTGGCGATTGGCGATATAAGAAAGTCTATTAGAATTCAAGATTCAAGACCCCATCTGGATTGAGGAGGAAGCAGTGCTAAACATCGAGACGTTCACCGACATGTCTTTCGGTACCAATAGCTACGTCATTTGGGAGGAAGGCGCGAGCAAGGCGGTGCTGATCGACGCCGGCATGGCGGTCGGATCCATCCTGGAGTTCCTGGAGAGCCGGGGACTGACCCTGGAGGCGGTGCTGCTAACCCACGGGCACCCCGACCATATCGTGGGCGCGGCCGAGATCGCGGGGGAGACCGGTGCGCCGGTCTATCTCCACGAGATAGACAGCAAGATGGTGGAGATGATGCCCCCCACCCTCCTGGCCATGCTGGGGATAGACAAGCTGGATGTCCCGGACGAGTTCAAGCCGCTTCAAGACGGGCAGGTGCTCGAACTGGCGGGGCTCGAGATCGAGGTGCTTCATACGCCAGGCCACTCACCGGGAAGCGTCAGCTTCCTCGTGGATGGCGCCCTGTTCGACGGGGACCTGGTATTTCGTGCCTCGATAGGCAGGACGGATTTCCCCGGGGGCGATTTCGAGTTGCTCCTGCGCTCTGTTAAGGATAAGGTCTTCGTCCTCGACCCCGGGACGAAGCTGTACCCCGGGCATATGGGGCCGACCTCCGTGGCATGGGAGAAGCGGGCCAACCCGTTCCTGACCGGCATCTGACGAGGGAGTGGGGGATCACGCCGATGGCGTGGAACGGTGCCATGATGAGGAACCCCATCTCCGAGACGGCGTCCTATACTGTCAAGGGCCAGGACATCCAGGGTGATTCCGCCACGGTGACGATAACCCCTGCCGGCGGCGCCGACGAGCAGGTCAAGCTTGTCAGGGAGGAAGGGAAGTGGCTCATCGATTACGAGCTGAACCAGTGGTACGGGCTAAACTGAATCTACCGTGGTTCGGCCAGGTAGGGATAGTGGTCCGGGATGTGGGGAAGGCCATGGGCTACTACCGGGACACGTTCGGGTTGGGGCCGTGGGCGGTGTTCGAGGGGGCGCCAGGCTCGCGGAGAAGATGAGCCGCTAGTGGCAACCATGAGTCGGGATGATTTCGAGAAGACCGTTGCGGGAGTGGTGGAGAACCTGCCTGATGAGTTCGTCGACAGGCTGGAGAACGTGGAAGTAGTCGTCCGGGAAAGACCTTCGCGGGCGGACCTGGACCAGACGGGAGTTTCGCGGGGTGGAACTCTCCTCGGCCTCTATCACGGTGTGCCGCTGACCGAGAGGGGAATGGGATACCAGTTGATCCTTCCTGATAAGATATCCATATACAGAGAGCCAATCGAGATGATCTGTGAGGAGACGGGGATATCGACACAGGAGATGATCAGGCAGGTGGTGCTTCACGAGATAGCGCATTATTTCGGCATAACCGACACCAAGCTCAGAGAACTCGGTTACTGATGCACAAGAGAGGCCGCCCCCCTTGCGCACGAGGTCACGGGAAAGGAGACAACGCAACGTGAAGATAGTGGCGGTAAGCGGGAGCCTGGTGTCCGGGGGCAACGTGGAGGCCTTGCTGGATCACGCCCTGGAGGAGTACGACGACAAGCCTGAGGTCGAGGTTACCCGCTTTAACCTCTCCAGGATGAACGTGGGGCCGTGCAGGCACTGCAACTGGTGCATGAAGAAGCAGGAGCCTGGGCGGTACTGTGGCACGGACGATGATATGAGCGTGATCTACCCAGCCCTAATGGAGGCGGACGGCATGATAATAGCTTCCCCGGTTCACTTCCTGCGGCTTTCGGGTACCACTGCAAACTTCATTGACCGATTACGCCTTTTCGTGCACGGGAACCTCACCCGTGGGGTGATGAGGAACAAGGTTGGAGGGGCCCTCGCGGTGTCCTGGTTCCGCAACGCGGGGATAGAGCTGACCCTGGTTACTATTAATAACGCGTTTCAGGTCCTTACCATGGTCATCGCCACACCCGACCTGGGCATCCTGGGAGGCGGAGCGTTCTCCAGCCTGGAGGGTGCGGGGGAGGTTATAAAGGGCCGGCGGCTCCACGTCGACGAAGACCAGTTCGGGATGGCATCGGCCCGCTCGGTGGCGTACCGGGTGTGGGAGCTTGCCAGGCTCATGGAGGCCGGGAGAAACGCGCTGGGGGATTAAACAGTTCCCTCTTGGGGTCTGAGAAGGCAGGAATTACAACCAGACATCAAACGGGAGGCTGCTGCTGTTGACATCACGGGGAGCCATCGTTAACATTCAGCGTAACCGCAACAGCGGTGTGGAACAGCTTACGAGTACGTAAAGGGGTTTTGAAAGATGTTTGGACTCGGGCCGACGGAACTGATAATTATACTCGTGATCGCCCTGGTTATCTTCGGGCCGTCCCGGCTGCCCAAGGTCGGGCAGTCGGTAGGTCAGGCGCTGAGGGCGTTCAGGGATTCCACTTCTTCGATTGAAGAAGAGGTCAAGAAGAGCCTCGGGGAATCCACCTCGGATGACGAGAGCAAGGAATAGACTCCTCCGGCGGTGGCTTTCAAACGTGGCCGCATGACTTACCTCCAGCACCTGGAGGAACTAAGGCGCAGGATAATAGTCTCCATCGTAGCCCTGGTAGCCGGCTGCGCTGTGTCCTGGCTATTCGCCTGGGACATACTGAATATCCTGAAAGGGCCCGCGGGCAATATCACCCTTCATTACATGAAGCCTATGGAGCCGTTCCTGGTTAGGTTCAAGCTGACGCTTTTCGGGGGGGTGCTGCTCGCGCTCCCGGTGATTCTCTTCGAGATTCTGGCGTTCCTTTCTCCCGCGCTCAAGCGGAAGGAGAGGTCGTTCACCGTAGCGGTGATGCTGATGATCCTGGTGTTTTTCGCGGCGGGAGTCACCCTCGGTTACTACTACATAATGCCGGTCGGCATCACCTGGCTCCTCGACCTGGCGGGAGAGCAGATGAGCCCCGTACTGTCCGCCAGCGAGTACGTCAGCTTTGCCGGATGGTTCATGCTCGCTTTCGGGATCGCGTTCGAGACGCCTATATTCATATGGATGCTGGTGGCGCTGGGGGTACTGACCCCGGAGCAGTTGCGCAAGCAGTGGAGGTACGCCTACATCGTCATCCTGTTGTTCGCTGCCATCATTACGCCGGACTGGAACCCGATAACCATGATGATGGTGGCGGTCCCGATGGTACTCCTGTACGAGATAAGCATACTGCTGGCCAGGTTCACGGTCGGAAAGCGTAAGGAAACCGCCAACAAGTGAGGTCAGCGCCTTTAAGCGCTGTCCGAGAATAAGAGTTATGGCTAGAAGCCCCTATCTGTCAGACAAACGGCGGTTACACAAAACCGCCAACAGGTGGGGTCAGCGCCTTTAAGCGCTGTCCGAGAACAGGAGTTATGGCTAGAAGGCCTGACCCCTATCTGTCAGACAAACGGCGGTTACACAAAACCGCCTAGGCTGAGGTGTGTGCGGATCAGCCGGGCGGTCTCGGCGAGGGTGTTTTTTCTGCCGGCGTCGTCATCGTAGGAGATAACGATGGCGCTGGGGGCGAGCCGGTTTACCTCCGCCTCCAGGGACGTGGGCTCAAGCTCCCCCAGGGCGCCTGTGAGGTCCACCAGGACCAGGTCCGCCCGCTCGAGGGCGGGAAGGGCGGAGGGCTTGAACTGGTCGAAGGGGACGGCCATCAGGAAGACGGTGTACTCTGGGTCCAGGTGCACCGCGGCGCTGTTCCCCTCCACTACCAGGAGCCCTTTCTCCGGGAAAACGGCCAGGGCGCGCTGGAGCTGGGCGTTAAGCCGCCCGGGTTCCGCGTGAACCCACAGGACCCTTGAAGCGCCTGCTTCCACCAGCTTGCCGGTGTCGGTCCCTTTCCGGGAGATTACCTTGGGGTCGGTGGTCAGCGAGCCGGCCGGAGCGTGGCTGCCGGAGCTCACCTTGAGGCCGAACTCGGCCCCCAGCTCGCGGACCAGGTAAGATGCCACAGCGCTCTTGCCCGCCTTCCTGGAGGAGGAGGTGACGGCGATGATGGCCGGGTGCTTCCTCGAGGCTCTACCGTTCACGGAAGGCAGCGCTCCAGGAACTTCTCGGCGGCGACCGACAGCGGCCTGTCCTCCGACCACACCGCGAAGAACTCCCGGGTGAGGCCGGCCCCGTCTATGGGGCGCATGGCGATGAGGCCCGACTCGGCGGGGTGCTCCGCCGCCCGGCTGCTCACGATGGAAACGCCCATTCCCGATATCACCGCGCTGATTACCGCGCGGGTAGAGCCCATCTCGGCCACCACGTCCAGCTCGTCAGGGTCTATGCCCCGGGCCAGTAGCGCGGACTCCACGTTCTCCCTTGTGCCACTGCCCGCTCTCCGGTTCACGAACGGCTCGGAGGCGATTGCCTGAAGGGTTGCCTCCCCCTCGCTCGTGAGTGGGTGATGTGGAGGCGTTATCAGCACCAGGCGGTCCTCGGAGAACGCCCGCTCGGACAGGCGCGGGTCCTCCGGGGGAGAGCCGACGAAGCCGATCTCGATGTTCTCCCGCTTGAGCTTTTCGACTATCTCCCGGGAGTTGCTGATGTCGAGGGATACCGTGACCCGCGGGTACTCTGTTCTGAACTCCCTTATCACCGGCGGCAGGAGGTACTCGCCGGGGATCGTCCCCGCGCCGATGAGCAGGTGCCCCGCCACATCGCCGGTGGCCCGGGGGATGTCGGCCAGCATCTCGTCACGGCAGGAAAGCAGCTTCCGGGCGTGCCGGTACGCCGTCCTGCCGGCTGGGGTGAGCACCACCTTTCCGCCCGAGCGGTCGATAAGCGGTGCGGCAAGCTCCCTCTCCAGCGACTTTATCTGGAACGACACCGCCGGCTGAGAGAGGCCCAGCCAGCGGGCGGCCTCGCTGAACGATCCGAGGTCGGCTACAAGCCTGAACGTCTCCAGGAGTGATATGTCAAGCCCCAATTCGGGGACCTCCCGTTCTGGCGGAGGTGCGTAAGAATCGAACTTACCCAGCGCCGGTTAAGACGCCACAACGGTTTTGAAGACCGCGCCGCCCACCAGGACGGATTCACCTCCGAAACCTGCGCGAAAATCATAACACACGGCTACCGTAACGTTCTCAGGTCGCTAACCCGGACGGTGACCCTCACGCGGTCGAAGTACTCGAGAAGCGGAAGCGCGTACTTGCGGCTGGTGCCTATCAGCTTCCGGAAGTCGCTGACGGTAATGCCGTCACCCAAGGCCGCGGGGGTGAGCTTGCCCTTGATGTCGTCCAGGACCTCGCGGGAGAAGAAGAGCTCCGGGGAGACCCTGACGAGCGTTCCGCTTCTCGCCGCCAACTCCAGGAGTTCGAAGAGTGACTGCTTGCTCTCGCCCAGCTCCTCCGACAGCTCGCT
>JAHIPE010000180.1 GCA_018894655.1 Actinomycetota bacterium | reverse complement strand
GGGAGCCAGGAGAGTACAGGAGGAGCGGCTGCGTGGCAGCGGCGTACATTCCAACGCGGAGATGGACCACGCAATACTGGAGAGCGTCTGCGATGTCTCGGCTGAGGGTGAGAGGTTCCTGGGGACGGCGGTGGAGCGACTTGGGCTGTCGGCACGCTCCTACGACCGGGTGCTCAAAGTAGCTCGGACGGTGGCCGACCTGGCGGGGGCCGAGGTGATAGGCGTGGAGCACCTGGCCGAGGCCGTCCAGTACAGGTGCCTGGAGAGGTCGGTGTTCTCCCCGGGGTCGAGATAGCTTGGCTGCCGCATACAGGAGCACAAATGAAAGACCTGGAAAGTGAGAAGGCGGAACTGTTGGCCCTGCTGTCACTTCCCGGCGCGGGGGTGAAGAAGGTAGGGGAATTGCTTACCATGTTCGGCTCGCCGGCCGGCGCCTGGGAGGCGGTGCGCCGCGGCGCAGGCCACGGGGACTCACGCGCCGGGGGCACCGGGTGGCGGGAGTTATCGGGCCGGGTCGATCCGGTGAGCCGGTTGAGGGCAATCGAGAGCGGCGGTGTAACGGTGGTGGTCAAGGGAGGCCCCGGCTACCCCGGACTGCTGGGCGAGATACACGATCCCCCCTGGGCGCTGTACTGCCGTGGGAGGCCCCTGCCGGTGGGGTTGACGTGCGTTGCGCTGGTGGGGTCCAGGAAAGCCACCCCGTACGGGCTGGAAGTCGCCGGGTGGCTTGCCGGCGGGCTTGCCCGCGCGGGGGTCCACGTCATAAGCGGGGCCGCCTTCGGGGTGGACGCGGCCGCCCACCGGGGGGCGCTGGCCGAAGGGGGGTTTACGACCGCGGTGCTGGGGTGCGGCGTAGACGTGGTATACCCCTGGTCCAACGGCGCCCTCTTCAGCGATATCGAGAGTGAAGGATGCCTTCTCGGTGAGTATCCTCCGGGCACTGAACCGGCCAGGCATCACTTCCCCGCTCGCAACAGGGTAATCGCCGGGATGTCGGCTGCGGTGATCGTGGTTGAGGCGTCGGAGAGGAGCGGCGCTCTCCTGACCGTTGACTTCGCCCTCTCGGAGGGGCGCGAGGTGATGGCGGTTCCAGGAGGCGTGTTCTCGCCGAACAGCAGGGGCACCAACGCCCTTATCAGGAACGGCGCCGTGCCGGTCACCTGTCCGGAGGATGTATTGAAGGAGCTCGGCATCTCCCGTGAGGGGACCGACGGGAGTCCGGGGCCGGTAGACAGCCTGTGCAAGGAGTGGGGGACGAAAGAGCGGACCCTGCTCGACGCGATATCCGGGGGGCTGTCGGACGCGGAGGGTCTGTCGGGGAAAACGGGCCTGAACGCCGCCGAGACGGTGAGCGTCCTTTCCCGGATGGAGGTGGAAGGGCTGGTTACCCGCGGCCCCGGGGGCCGTTACTACCGGTCCGCCCCACACGGCGGCAAACATGCTTGAGCGGGCGGGTCGGTGGTAACCACCTGGCGGTTGTGCGCGCGGTGAGTTTCTTTGTGTCAGAAGGAGTTCCCGTTCCTCAGAATGATGACAAATGTGCCATCTCTCCTGATTGACGCTTCTCCGAGGTGCGCCCACTGTCTGGAGCGGGTCTTACCTCCCCTCCACGTCCGTTTACCCTCTCCGTGGAACTCACGGCGAGCTATCTTCATAATCCTGCGTTAATCTTGGTTTTCGATTAACGCCTGATTACTGTCCATACTCTACCACAACCTTGCCCATTCTGACAACTTCATTGTAACTTATATATTACATAACATAATATAATATGTCTATGATTATTTCAACTGTTGAAACCCTTGCGGCAAATCACATTAATTGACAGAACTATAATGATTTATACTATAATGTTGTCAAGCAACAATAGTTGTGGTTACCGGCTGGGCCGGACGTGTCATTTATCAATTAGACGAGCACTTTTTTGCTGGTGTCATCTAAGTCGGCTCCAGGGGTCCAATGACCGGAAAAAGAGAAGCGCGTTCGAATGCAGGGGAGAGCGTTGGCAGCTTTCTTACCTTCCTGCGGGATGTAAAGAACCTGTCAGGTAACACGCTGTCCTCTTACCGGGGAGACCTCGAGCATTTCACTGATTTCCTCGACCGGATGGATGTTGACTGCCTCGCCGACGTAGACCACAGGATGCTGCGCAGTTTCCTCGCCAACCAGCAGGCCAGGGGCTACTCTCGTTCCACCGTCGCCAGGAGGTGCGCCTGCCTGCGGTCTCTTTTCCGCTTCCTCACCGACGCTGATATCATTGACTCCAACCCGGCAACCACACTCTCGTTCCCGGTGAAGGGCAGGGACGTGCCGCGTTTTCTTACCGAGGCCGAGGTGGAGGTTCTCGCCTGCGAGTCCGGCGCCGCCGGTGAACAGGGCCTCCGCGACCGCGCCATAATAGAGTTGCTCTACGCTACCGGAATCCGGGTGAGCGAGCTATGCGCTCTCGTGACCCTGGACGTGGATTTCGCCTCCGGGGTGCTGAGGGTTGTTGGGAAGGGTGACAGGGAACGCTCCGTCCTTGCCGGATGGCCTGCGCTGAAGGCGTTGAGGGAGTACCTGGACCGGGAGAGGCCGGCGCTCGCTCGAGCCGGGGAGTATAGCGGTGACGTGGTGTTCCTGGGAAGAAGGGGGTCGCCGATTGACCCCAGGCAGGTGAGGAGGATCGTAAGGGCGGAGTCGAGGGCGCTGGTAGGAGGGGAGGGCGTCAGCCCCCATGCGCTCAGGCACACGTTCGCCACCCACCTCCTTGCCCACGGGGCTGACCTGCGGTCGGTACAGGAGTTGCTTGGTCACAAGAATATCGCGACTACGCGTGTCTATACCCATCTCACCAGGAGTGAGATCCAGAAGGCCTATAATAGAAGCCACCCGCGTGCTTAGACGAAGAAGACAGCAGATGACGTATAACTCACCGGACTCGAAACAGTCGAAGAACGCTGAAGACACCAGGCGGGGTGCGGCACGGAGGAAGACGGACGCCAGGGCGAAAGCCCTCTGGGTGGAGTACAAGCGAACCTGCTCAAAGGAGTCCCGCGAGGAGTTGATTCTTCACTACGCTCCCCTGGTGAAGTACGTTGCCGGCCGCGTCTCGTCGGGTCTTCCGTCTACCGTCGAGTTCGGGGACCTGGTGAGCTACGGTGTCTTCGGGTTGCTGGACGCGATAGAGAAGTACGACCTGGAGAGGGGGATCAAGTTCGAGACCTACGCCCTTGCCCGGATAAAGGGGGCGATAATCGACGAGCTCAGGGCCGACGACTGGGTGCCGCGGTCTGTCCGGTTCAAGGCCAGGGAGATCGAGCGGGCGTACGTCGCGCTGGAGAGCGAACTGCGCAGGATTCCCACCGATGAGGAGGTCGCCGACCGGCTCGGGTTGACCCTGGAGGAGTATGCCAACCTGCTGGGCAGGCTGTCTCTCATGTCCCTGGTGGCGCTGGATGAGCTATGGACCGTCGGCGGCGACAGGTCTGACAAGATATGCCTCGCCGATACCGTGGAGGACATCAAGGTAAAGGACCCTTCCCAGACGTTTGAGCTGGAGGAGATGAAGGATATTATTGCCGGTGCCATTAACCGGCTGCCCGAGAGGGAGCGAATCGTCATCAGCCTCTATTACTACGAGGGGCTGACCATGCGGGAAATCGGCGAGGTCCTTCTGGTTACCGAGTCAAGGGTCTGCCAGATGCATACCAAGGCTATCCTTCGCCTTCGCGCGAGGCTGGGGGAGATGTTGGGCTTCGAGTAACAGCTCTGATGTTTGGAGTTGGTATTGCTTATGTGCGAGTGCGTGTACGCCGCTTGCGTTGCAATAATACTCCTCACAACTTGAGCGGCGGCAGCTTGGCGGCCGTTGCCGGTGGCGGTGATGGCCGGCACTGTTGCGGATTGAAACTCCCTATATTAAACTTGTGAAGATTTTATCGGCCCCAACCGGGCCGAAATACACACTCCGGTGGACTCCGCTGCCGGTGCCCTCAGGGTTGCAGCGGAGGTAGAAGCCGGGGAAGGGACAACTAGGTCAGGAGGCTTGAAAATGGCTGTAGTAACCCTGAAGGAACTCCTGGAGGCGGGAGTTCACTTCGGTCACCAGACTCGCCGGTGGAACCCCAAGATGAAGCCGTACATCTTCACCGAGCGGAACGACATCTACATAATTGACCTGCAGAAGACGCTGGTCATGATCGGCACCGCATACAACGCGATAAAAAATGCCGTGGCTGACGGTGGGACTATCGTGTTTGTAGGGACCAAGAGGCAGGCCCAGGAGGCGGTGGAGGAGCACGCGAAACGGTGCGGGATGTCGTACGTCAACCTGCGGTGGCTCGGGGGGACACTCACCAACTTCGTCACTATCCACAAGAGGGTGATGTACTTGGACGAGCTGGAGCGCCGCGATGCCGAGGGGGAACTCGACGTTCTTCCCAAGAAGGAAGCGTTACAGATAAGGCGGCAGATCGCCAAGCTGAGGCGCAACCTCGAGGGTATACGAAACATGCACAAGGTGCCTTCCATGGTCTTCGTGTTGGACCAGCGGAAGGAGAAGATAGCGGTCTCCGAGGGCCGGAAACTGGGTATCCCCATCGTGAGCCTGGTGGATACCAACTGTGACCCTGACGAGGTAGACTACATAATCCCAGGAAACGACGATGCCATTCGCGCCGCGGACCTCATCTGCAGGGTGGTGGCCGACGCGGTAATAGAGGGCCAGGCGATAAAGGATGTCCGGCTCGCCGAGGAGATGGAGCAGAAGGCGGAGGAGGAGAAGGGCAAGCCGCAGGCCAGGCGCTCGGACACCGTTCCCGCTTTCAGCGCGTCACCCGAGGATATCGCCGGCCCCGACATCACGCCGGTCTACTCCGGGGACCCGACGGAAGAGGGGGCCGAGGAGGATGCCCGAAAGGCGGAAGAGACCGTGGTGGGTGAGACCGGGGAGGCACAGCCCGAGGGCGCCGAGCGGGGAGGCCCGGAAGCTCCCGCGGGCGGTGACGAGTCGGCCGTAGGGATAACGACAGAGCCGGGAGAGTGAAGATGTCTGGTTCGAAGATAAACGCGAAGCAGGTCAAGGAACTGAGGGACAAGACCAGTGCCGGCATGATGGATTGCAAGCGCGCTCTTACCGAGACGGGCGGCGATATGGAGAAGGCGGTACGCTTTCTCCGCGAGAAAGGGCTCGCCAAGGCCAAGAAGCGCCAGGACCGGTCGGCCGACCAGGGGGTCATCGAGTCCTACCTGCATATCGGAAAGCAGATCGGGTCGCTGGTGGAGATCAACTGCGAGACCGACTTCGTGGCGCGAAACGAGGGGTTCCTCGAACTGGCGCACGTTGTCGCCCTGCAGGTGGCGGCGTGCAATCCCCTGTACCTCGACCGGGAGGCGGTGCCGCCCGATATCGTAGACGCGGAGAAGGAGATATACAGGGCCAGGTGCGAGGTCGAGGGGAAGCCGGAGAAGGTGTGGGATCGGATAGTGAGCGGGATGCTCGAGAAGCATTACCAGGAGGTGTGCCTTCTCGATCAGCCTTTTGTAAAGGACCCGTCGTTGACCGTCGCGGAGTTGCTGGCGCAGGCTTCGGCGAGGTTGGGTGAGAAGCTCGAGATACGAAGGTTCAGCCGCTTCCAGGTAGGGGAGAAGCGGGAGTAAGGGACGGGGGCCTCGCGGTATGTCTGGTGAACAAAGTACTACCTCCGGTCTGGAAACGGGCAGGGGGAAGCCGTCTTTGTCCCGGGTGCTGGTCAAGCTCTCCGGTGAGGCGTTCATGGACTCACAGGTGGGTTACGGCATCGATACCAGCGTGGTGTCGTCGGTGGCGGAAGAGCTTGCCGAGGTGCATGGCACCGGAATCCAGCTGGCCCTGGTGGTCGGGGGGGGCAATATCTTCAGGGGCACCTCGGATAGCGCCAGGGGGCTGGACCGGGCCACCGCTGATTTCATGGGGATGCAGGCAACGATAATGAACGCCCTGGCGCTCCAGGACTCGCTGGAGAAGAAAGGCGTAAACACCCGCGTTCAGACCGCTATTACTATGCAGCAGGTTGCCGAGCCGCATATCCGCCGCAAGGCGATCAGGCACCTCGAGAAGGGGAGGGTCGTCCTTTTCGCGGGGGGAACCGGGAACCCGTACTTCACAACCGACACCGCGGCGGCGCTCAGGGCGCTGGAGATAGGGGCCGACGCAATACTAAAGGCGACCAAGGTGGATGGGGTTTTCGACCGGGACCCGGTCAAGCACCCTGACGCTACCCTGTTTCAAAGCCTGAGTTACCTCGAGGTGCTCAACCGGGAACTCGAGGTCATGGACGCGACCGCCATAAGCCTTTGCATGGACAACAAGTTGCCTATAGTGGTGTTCAACCTCTTCGAGCACGGCAACCTGAGGAAGCTGTGCAGCGGGGAGAGCATCGGTACCAGGGTAGGCAGCCGGAGTTGAGAACGAAGCAACTGAAGAGGATAGGCCGGGTATTGGCGCCGGAGAAGTAAGGGGTGGAGATGGACGAGATCATGGAAGATGCCACGCGCAAGATCCAGAAGGCGGTGGAGGTAACCGCACAGGAGTTCGGCGGGGTAAGGACAGGACGGGCCACGCCCGCGCTGGTAGAGAGGTTGCATATCGACTACTACGGGACGCCGACACCACTGAACCAGGTGGCAACCATAAGCGCGCCCGAGGCGAGGTTGCTTGTCATCCAGCCCTACGACCGCAACAGCATCCCCGATGTACAGAAGGCGATCACCCAGTCTGACCTCGGCTTAGTTCCCTCCAACGACGGGGAAGTAATCCGTCTCCCGGTGCCCCAGTTGACCGAGGAACGGCGCCATGAGCTAACCAAGCTGGTCAAGGCCAGGGCTGAGGAGGGCAGGGTCGCCATACGCAACGTCAGGCGGGAGGCGATAGAAGCCCTTCGCAAGGAGGAGAAGAAAGGGGATGCCACCGAGGACGACCTCCACAGGGGAACCGAGGAGGTACAGAAGATCACAGACAAGTACATTCACGAGATAGACGAGCTGGCGGACAAGAAGACCAGTGAGTTGATGGAGATATAGGCCGCCTTCCAAACTTTCCGGGGGTAGATAGTTGATGGTGCAAAGAGTATTGGGCGCCGTACTTTTCGCGGTGGTGATGCTGGGAACTCTGGTATGGGGCCGGCTGCCGTTTACCTTCGCCATAGCGTTGGCATCGGTCATCGGTACGGTTGAGCTCTTCAGCATGTTTGAGACCAAGGGGGCCGCAAGTCCAACCGCGGCGATCGTGGGCATTGCCGGCTCGGTGGCCTACGTGTTCCTGGCCCACTACAAGGGGCCCGGCTGCTACGGTTACGTAACGGTTGCGTTGCTGTTCACGAGCTTCATGTGGTACATGCTGGTTCTCAAGCACGTGAAGCCCACCAAGGCGGTGGCGATGACAGTGCTGGCCCCGTTGCTCGCCGGGCTCTGCCTCAGCCACCTGGTGCTGCTCAGGGACCTGGTGGACGGCCTTTCTCCCAGCAACAGGGGTTGGCTGCTCTTGATCTTCTTCATAGCCCTGATATGGGTCTACGATGTACTTGCCTGGGCGGTCGGCAGGAAGATCGGAAGGCACAAGATGGCGCCCACAACCAGCCCAAACAAGAGTTGGGAAGGGACCGTCGCCGGTACCGCGGGGGTACTGGCCGCTTCTTTGTTGTTCAGATGGCTCATTCAACTGGCCCTCGGTTCCAACAAGTGGGAGTGGTTCTCCATAGGTGTCGCGCTGATGATCGGGGCGATCGTATGTGTGCTGGGCCCGCTGGGCGACCTGTCTGAATCGCTCTTGAAGAGGGACTACGGCGTGAAGGACATGGGTAAGATGATCCCCGGGCACGGTGGCATAATGGACAGGTTTGACTCCACGCTGTTCACCGCGCCGGCGGTCTTCTACTACCTCTTTTACTTTGTTCTCAAGTAAGGCCCGGTTGCCCGGCTTTCCCCTTCTAACGTGGGAGTTACCATGAGGAGCATCGCCGTCCTGGGATCAACAGGATCCATGGGCACGCAGGCCGCGGAGGTCGCCCTGCGGCTTTCGGGCCACTTGAGGGTGGCCGCGCTATCCGCTCACCGGAGCGGCGAGAGACTGGCGGAACAGGCGCGAGCCCTGGGAGCGGGCAGGGTATGCCTGACCGACCGGGAGGCGGCGGCGAGGTTTGCGGGGCTGTTCTTCGGCATGGGGGTCGAGTTGCACTCGGGGTCGGACGGCCTGGTGGAGTTGATTGAAGCTGAGCCGTATGACCTCGTGTTGAACTCGGTGGTCGGGTCGGCGGGGCTGGAGCCTACCTGCGCGGTACTCGAGAGAGGTATCACACTGGCACTGGCCAACAAGGAGAGCCTGGTCGCCGGTGGGCAGCTTGTCATGTCCAAAGCCGAGGCGAGCGGTGCTCACATCATCCCGGTGGACAGCGAGCACTCCGCGATATACCAGTGCCTGGCCGGCGAGGACCCTTCGAGAGTGCGGCGGATCATCCTGACCGCGTCCGGCGGGCCTTTCAGGACGACGCCGGCGGAGGAGCTCGAGGGCGTTACGGGGGAGGACACGCTCGCGCATCCCACCTGGTCGATGGGGCCCAAGGTAACCGTGGATTCGGCCACGTTGATGAACAAGGGCCTGGAGGTGCTGGAGGCGCACCACCTGTTCTCGGTGGATATCGACTCGGTTGACGTCATAGTGCACCCCCAGAGCGTCGTACACTCCATGATAGAGATGGTGGACGGCTCTGTCCTGGCGCAACTCGGCGTGCCGGACATGAGG
>JAHIPE010000179.1 GCA_018894655.1 Actinomycetota bacterium | reverse complement strand
GACCAGTACAAGGTCGACGTGGTCTTCAACGGGCACAACCATTACTACGAGAGGTCTTACCCTATGCGCGGCGGCGTGCCCATAACCGGCTCGCTGGACTACTACTGGCAACCCGACGGCGTGGTGTACGTCACCGCCGGATGCGCGGGCGCTCCACTCGTGAATACGGGTTCGGCTCCCTGGGTCGCGAAGAACGCGAAGGAGTACAACTACTGCGTGGTGGACGTGCTCCCGAACAGGTCAATGAGGGTGCAGGCGAAGAAGAGGGACGGGTCGCTCCTTGAGCAGTTCACCATCGCAAAGGACAACGCCCCCATCCTTTACTCGGTATCGCCTTCTACGGCGAGGGCGGGCGAAGAGGTGACCGTCTCCGGCAAGAGGTTCGGCCTCGAGCGCGGCAGCTCCGCGGTCTGGTTCGGCTCCACCCGGGCGACCGAGTACGCGTCCTGGTCGGATGAGCAGGTGAAAGTGCGCGTCCCCGGGGGCGTTTCCGGGCAGGTGCAGCTGAAGGTCCAGACCCAGGACGGCAGTTCGAAAACCGTTCCTTTCACGGTCCTCCTCACCCCAAGCGACCAGGCTCCCACCATCACCTCCATCTCCCCGAGCTCAGGCTCTGTCGGTACCACCGTGACAATCAAGGGCACGAGTTTTGGCTCCTCTCGGGGCACCTCCTACGTGAAGTTCAACACTACCAAGGCAGCCACGACGGACTACGTCTCATGGTCGGCCTCCCAGATAAAGGTAAAGGTCCCTCAAGGGGCTACAACCGGGCCGGTCTCTGTTACGACAGGCGTGGGAACCAGCAAATCAAAGACATTCACCGTAATAACCCCCGTCTGGTACCTCGCCGAAGGCACATCCGACTACGGCTTCGAGACCTACATCACCATAGAGAACCCGAACGCGACCGCGGTCACAGCCATGGTCACCTACATGACCAAGGCCGGCCCCCGGACCAGGGCGGCGCTCGCTCTTCCCGCCATGTCCCAGACCGTCATCAACCCCCGCAACGACATAGACGCAACCGACTTCTCCACCAAGGTCGAGTGCAAAGAGGACAAGGCCATCTGCGTGGACAGGCGCATGATATGGACCGGCCCGGGGGCCGTTTCTCCCGAAGGCCACTCCTCGGTAGGGGTCACGGCACCGGCAAAGACCTGGTACCTGGCGGAAGGCTCCTCCAGTTGGGGCTTCGAGACCTGGCTCCTCATCCAGAACCCCAACGACAAGGACGCCTCGGTCACCATAACCTACATGATCGAGGGCGAGACCCCGGTCGAAAAGACCAAGACGGTGACCGCTTCCTCCCGCGCATCCTTCAACATGGAGACCGACATAGGACAGAAGGACACCTCCATCAAGGTGGAGTCGAACATCCCCGTGATCCCCGAGCGGGCAATGTACCGCAACAACAGGCGGGAGGGGCACGACTCCATCGGAACCACCACCCCGGCAAAGGACTACTACCTGGCGGAAGGGACGACCGCCTGGGGCTTCACGACGTATGTGCTCGTGCAGAACCCGAACCCCACACCAACGGATGTGACGGTAACCTACATGACCCCCGCAGGGGAGAAGCCCCAGGCCCCGTTCTCTATGCCGGCCAACTCTCGCAAGACCATCAGGGTGAACGACATCGCAGAGGTTTCCAACACCGACCTCTCGACCAAGGTCCAGGGCACGTCGCCCATCATCGCCGAGCGGGCCATGTACTGGGACAACGGCACTGGAGAGGCCTGCCACGACTCCATAGGAATGGACTCACCACACATGACCTTCTATCTGCCCGACGGAGAAACCTACAACGGGATGGAGACCTGGACGCTCATCCAGAACCCCAACGCCTCAGCCGTCACCGTGGAGATAAGCTACCTGACCCCGACCGGCACCGGCAACGTGGTCTTTACCGAGACCATCGGAGCAAACTCCCGCGAGTCCTACAGCATGGCAGACAAGCTCCCCAACGCCAGGGCCTCCGTAATGGTCAAGAGCAAGGACGCGGGCAAGCCCATCATGGTGGAGCGGGCCATGTACTGGAACAACAAGGGAGCGGGGGCAGACACCATCGGGGGGTACGGTGATTAGGGGCTGTAGGCGGTCACGCTCGGCCTCGCATCCACTGCCGCAAGTCGCGGGAGCACACCCAGCGGAGTTGAAAAGGCTGGTACTGAAGCCACCGCCTTGAGGGGAGCCCCCCCTTTAATCGTCACGACAGCCCTTACCAGGGAGGACATATGGGCAACAGCAAGGAAGTTACGATATTCGGGGCGGGCATGTCCGGGCTCATAGCCGCCATCAACCTGTCCCGCGACGAGTACGCTGTTACGGTGCGGGAGAAGGAGTCCGGCTACGGTGGCTGTCCCCTGTACAATCCCTCCACCCACGTTACCCCCCTGGACGTAGAGAGGACCTCAGAGTACATTGGCATCGATATATCCAGCGCGTTCCACCCGGTGATATCATGCCCCGCTTACTTCCATGAGACTAAGGTGCAGCTTCCGGTTACCGGGGTCTACGCGGTGGAGAGGGGTAACCGACCCACCAGCCTGGACACCTTGCTCTACAACCAGTGTCTCAAGCTCGGCGTTGACTTCGAGTTCGAGTCCCCCCTCACCGGTGAGGAACTGAACAGCCTGCCACTGAACAGCATCATCGCCTGCGGGCTCACACCGTCCGTATACGACATGCTTGATATACCCTACATACGGTGGTACGGGTGGCTCTCGCGCGGCGAGATCGGCATCGGCAGTTATGCCTGGCTGTGGTGGGATGAGTGCATCTCCGAGTACGGCTACCTTTCGGCGGTCAACGGCTACTACTTCGATCTCCTGTTCAGCATCAGGGATGTCGGCCGCGACTGCCTTGAAAAGTACAAGTCCTTCATGGTCAGGAACGAAGGCATAGAACACGACAACTGGGAGTACGTCTCCGGCGCGGTCCCAATCGCCTCACCCGACAACCCGCGGCTTTTCTGGGGCGACGCCGTCCTCTGCGGGACGATCTCCGGCGCCCAGGACCCGATGCTGTGGTTCGGTATATCCGGCGCCCTGGTCACCGGCAAGGTGGCGGCCCTCGCCATCACCGATCGCGAGCGGGCGGTGGAGGACTTCAGCCGTTTCACCCGTCGCTTCAGCAAGAGTTACTACGTGAAGAACAAGGTCTGGTACCCGCTCATCAGGCCGAACGTCAAGATGATGGAGCGGGCGATAAACACAATGGGCATCGAGCGTTTCGAAAAGCTGGGTGAGCTCGCCGGAGAGGGCCGCATACCGCTGAAGTTCTCGATTCCCGGCTTCAGCCAACTGGGCTGCTGGTAGCCGTGGAGCTGTCCCACGCCACACAGGGCGACAGGAGTGTTGGTGATTACGACTTCCCGCT